>CP144850.1:0-129852 GCA_036689535.1 Candidatus Stammera capleta
AAACTTTGAACTTAAATGAAGTGAATATAAATAAAAAAAAATTTTTAATAATTGATACTATATTATACATATATAAAATATACTATGCATTAAAAAAAAATAATTTAAATATAAAAAAAATTATAAAAATATTTTTAAATATAATTTTAAAAAAGATTAAATTTTTTAAGATCAAATATATTTTTTTTATTTTTGATAAAGGTATTTGTAAAATAAGAAAAAATATTTATAAATTGTATAAATTTAATCGGAAAAAACAATCTAAACAAATTAAATATGTTACAACACAAATATTTTTATTTCTAAAATTTATAAATATTAAAAATATTTATATACAAGATACAGAAGCAGACGACATTATATGTAGTTTAATTATGTATATCAAATTATCTTATTATCGAAAGTATATTATTTATATATTATCTGATGACAAAGATTTAACACAATTAGTAAATAAAAATATCTATTTAGTGATTAATAATAACACTATTTTAGATATTTATGGAGTTAAAAATAAATATGGAGTATATCCAAAATTAATTAAAGATTTATTAATACTATCAGGAGATCAATCTGATAATATACCTGGTATTAAAGGAATAGGTATTAAAACTGCTGTAATTTTGTTAAATAAAATAGGTAATATAAAATTAATATATAAAAATTTAGTTCAGATACAATTCATAAAACTATATAATAAAAAAAAAATTATTAATAATTTAATAAATTATAAATATAAAATTAATCTCTGAAATAAATTAATTACATTAAATAATAAACTTGAATTAAAATTAGATTTTAAACAACATTTATCTAAAATTTTACTTAAAATTAACATAAAAAAAGAAATTACAAATTTTTATAAAAAACATATAACATAATATTTATTAATTATTCTATGCAAAATATATATTATGTTAAATACAATATACAAAAATAATTTTGTTGATATGAACAAAATTATTTTGTATATTTTTAATAAATTTTAAAAATAAACAAATATCTAAAACAATTAATAGATAATTAATCTATATTAGATTTAATATAATCTGTTTATTTATGATAATAATCTAATAGAAATATGATCTATACTATCTCTTGTTGTAATATCGGAACTATTTTGTTCTACTACATTATATGTATCTACAGTAAATATTTTTTTAATTAATGTTGGATCCACATTAACTTCTAATAAATAAGAAATAATATTATCTATTTTTTGATTAATATTAAACTGATGATTAATATTAACTGGATCATTATTTTCATTAATATAATCAATTTCTATAGAATTAATTTTTATTTTAGATGTATTAATAATATTAACTATATCATCTAATTTACTAATATGATCATTATCTAATATATTATTTTGTTGAGGTAAATCTAACACTACATGATAATTAAATATATGATGTTGTTTAAAAAATTTACTTACTGCAAATGTAGCTTTATCAATTCATTTATCAATTACTACATTAGGTGTTAAATTATAAATTAATCCTAAATTAAAGGATAAATCATTAATATAGTATTTAAAAAATACTTTTTCATCCACTAATGTATTTAATTGTGTTTCTAATCTAGTAGTTAAATTTTTATTAAGCTTAATATCCATTCCTAAATTAAATAAAGAAGTAACCTCAGTTAATTCAAAATCACTATAATGATACTCTAATTTATCACCTTTATATAAAGAAGAATAAGATAAATAAGCACCTAACTTACTATAAAAATTAACAAATTTTCTAAAATTAAAAAAATTAAATTTTAATCCTAAATCAATACCATAATTTATATACCAAGTACTTATAGTTTCATCAAAAATTTTTAAAATACCTACATTATTATAACCAACTTCAAAACTTAAATTTTTAGTAATATCATGTCCAGCTAATACACCTAAAAATGTATTATCTACAATATTTAAATGTACTTTTTCTATTCTATACTCAGATTTATTCATATATAAAATATTACTAAATTGAGTATAACCTGTTTTAATTCCTATATAAAATTTACGAGGTTCATTATTAAATGCTAATGCTGTGACTGTACTTAAACCTACTAAACAACAAACAGAAATTATGTTCCATACAGAAGATTTCTTCATAACAGATACCTATTTATATAAATATTAATATTTATTAAGTTAACTCTTACATAAAAAGTATAACTAATCACTAACAATCATTCATTAATAGTATAGCGTATAATAACAAACAAACAAGTATAAATAGTAATTAATTTTATTTATATATATACCAATAAATATTTTATTAAACTTATATATATAAGTAAAGATATCTCTTTTCTAAGGAAATCTATTTTACAAAAAAAATAAAAAATTTATAAAACATATAATTAATTATATTTTATATATAACTATATTACCTAAATAATTAGGTATGAATATATCACTAAAAATTATATTTCAAAATAAATACTATTATTCATAATAATAACTAAACTAATATAATAGTTATTATATTATATATAATAATTACTGTAATATATAAATACAAATCTTTTGATTAAATATGATACAATAAATATTATTAAAAAAATATTAAATATATTCACTAAGTGACATATATAATATTATTATATATATAATTAATTATATATAATTACAATAAAAATATTAATAATAAAGAAACATACTAAGTTAGTAATATTTAACTAAAATATTAATTTTTAATATAAAGATATTATTTAAATAATTATTCTTTACTAAATAAAAAAATGTAAGAATAAATTACATACATTAATAATATATATTAAAATATATAAAAATATTATTTATTTTAATAGAGATTATATCTCTACCTCTTAATAAAAAATTAGAATTAAATATAATCTACATACAAAAAAATTTGAATAATATTTATTATACAGTAATCAACTACATAAAATAATATTTTACTTACAAAAAAAATAAAAAATATTAATTTTAATATATTATCAATAATTCCTACAATTATAAATATTAATATATATATTCTAATATTCTATTTTTTTATTATTTTTATAATTATCATAATTGTTACCAACACAAATAATGCTCAGAGGCGGAATTGAACCACCGACACGAGGATTTTCAGTCCTCTGCTCTACCGACTGAGCTATCTGAGCTAATATATATAACTTTAGTCTAATAAATCATGTAGATGACATATATAATAAGTTATTATTAATATTTATATTACACATGTTATAATCAAAGAAATCAACATAATATGATATTCATTATATATCATATTTAAATAATAATAAATAGTAACATAAATAAAAAAATAGATATACAAATATTATTCTTAGTAATCTAGAGGTAAATATGAACATCAGACCTTTACATGACCGTATTATCGTTAAACGTACAAATATAGAATCTAAAACAACAGGAGGTATAGTATTAACTGGATCTGCTTTAGGTAAATCTACTAAAGGTGAAGTACTAGCTGTAGGTAAAGGAAGAATATTAGATAATGGTAAAATAAAACCTTTAGATATCAAAATAGGTGATTTAATTATTTTTAATGATGGATATGGAGTTAAATCAGAAAAAATAGATAATGAAGAAGTTTTAATTATGTCAGAAAGTGATGTATTAGCAATAATAGAAAAATAATAATAAATATTTTATATATTCATATATATAAATAAAAATATATATTTCCTATAAGGATATTATAATATGGCAGCTAAAGACGTTAAATTTGGTAATGAAGCACGTATTAAAGTCTTACGTGGTGTTAATATACTAGCTGATGCAGTAAGAGTAACTTTAGGACCTAAAGGTCGTAATGTAATTTTAGATAAATCATTTGGTGCCCCATCTATTACCAAAGATGGTGTAGCTGTAGCTAGAGAAATAGAATTAGAAGATAAATTCGAAAATATGGGTGCTCAAATGGTAAAAGAAGTAGCATCTAAAGCTAATGATGTAGCTGGTGATGGTACTACTACTGCTACTGTATTAGCACAATCTATAGTAAATGAAGGTTTAAAAGCAGTAGCAGCTGGTATGAACCCTATGGATTTAAAAAGAGGGATAGATAAAGCTGTTAATGCAGCTGTAACAGAATTAAAAAAATTATCAGTACCTTGCACAGATACTAAATCCATTGCACAAGTAGGTACTATATCTGCTAATGCTGATGAAACAGTAGGTAATTTAATAGCACAAGCTATGCAAAAAGTTGGTAAAGAAGGAGTCATTACAGTAGAAGAAGGTACTGGCTTGCAAGATGAATTAGATGTAGTAGAAGGTATGCAATTTGATAGAGGATATCTTTCCCCATACTTTATTAATAAAACAGATACAGGAATAGTAGAATTAGATAATCCTTTTATATTATTAATAGATAAAAAAATAACTAATATACGTGAAATGTTACCTATATTAGAAAATGTAGCTAAATCTAATAAACCTTTATTAATAATAGCTGAAGATATTGAAGGTGAAGCATTAGCTACATTAGTAGTTAATAATATGAGAGGTATAGTTAGAGTAGCTGCTGTGAAATCTCCTGGTTTTGGAGATAGACGTAAATCTATGTTACAAGATATAGCTACATTAACACATGGTACAGTTATTTCTGAAGAAATTGGTATGGAATTAGAAAAAACTACCTTAGAACATTTAGGACATGCCAAAAAAACTATAGTTAATAAAGATAATACAACTATCATTGATGGAGCAGGTAATCAAAAAGATATTAACGATAGAATATATCATATACGTCAACAAATAGAAACAGCTACTTCAGAATATGATAAAGAAAAATTACAAGAAAGAGTAGCTAAATTAGCTGGAGGAGTAGCAGTACTTAAAGTAGGAGCAGCTACAGAAGTAGAAATGAAAGAAAAAAAAGCTAGAGTAGAAGATGCTTTACATGCTACTAGAGCAGCAGTAGAAGAAGGGGTAGTAGCTGGAGGAGGAGTAGCTTTAGTTAGAGTAGCAGAAAAATTATCAAATTTACTAGCTCAAAACGAAGATCAAAATGTTGGTATTAGAGTAGCATTAAAAGCTATGGAATCACCTTTACGTCAAATAGTATCCAATACAGGAGAAGAACCATCAGTAGTAGCTAATAATGTTAAAGCTGGTAATGGTAATTATGGATATAACGCAGCTACTGAACAATACGGTGATATGATAGAAATGGGTATTTTAGATCCTACAAAAGTCACTAGATCTGCTTTACAATATGCTGCATCCGTAGCTGGTTTAATGGTAACTACTGAATGTATGATCACAGACTTACCTAAAAATGATAAAACAGATATTAACACACCAAGTAATCATATGGACAATAATAATTTAGGTAATATGAGTGGCGGTATGATGTAAAATAAATAATTAAACATATATTAATAAAAACTTTTTAGAATACGAATATAATAATTTTTTATTCCTCCTTAAATAAAGGAGGAATAAAACTTAATAATAAAAAAAATAAAATCTTATATATTTTTATATAAATTTAATACCATATTTAAAATATAATTTTAATCAAATAATCTTGATATGAAAAAAATTAATAATAATATCAATTATATCTATATAATTAATCATATTTGAAAAACAAAAAATACTGGATCTATAAAAATACAAATATTTTTTTTAACATATAAAATAAATAAATTACATAAACATTTCGAAATACATAAAAAAGACCATCATAGTAAAAATGGATTACTTAAATTAGTATTCCGACGTCGTAAATTACTTACATACCTTAAAAAAAAAAATTTAAACAAATACTATTATTTAGTACGTAAATTAAATTTACGTAATTAATATAAATAGATATAAATTTCTTAAATATCTATAAAATATAAGGAATATATTTTGCTGAAACCAATTATATTAGAATTTACATACGGTAAATATAGTTTAAAACTTGAAACAGGATATATAGCTCAACAAACTAATGCTACTGTTATTGCTAGCATGAATGAAACAGTAGTTATCGTTACAGTAGTGAGTAATGATATATTACCAACAAAAAAAAATTTTTTGCCATTAAGTATACATTATCAAGAAAAATTTTATTCTGCTGGTAAAATACCTGGAAGCTTTTTTAGAAGAGAAAGTAGATTAAGTGATACAGAAATTATTGTATCTCGATTAATAGATAGATCTATTCGCCCTTTATTAAAAAATAATTTTTATGATATACAAATAGTTATTAATGTAGTTTCATTAGATCCTCAAATTAACGCAGATATAATCTCTATTATTGGAGTATCTGCAGCATTAAGTATTTCTAATATTTATTATAAACAGATTATCGGTGTAGCTAAAGTAGGATATATTAATAACAAATTCATTTTAAACCCTAACCTAAAAGATACAATTAATAGCCAATTAGAACTCATTGTATCTGGTACTACAAAAAATATTTTAATGATTGACGCATCATCTAACAATCTTAAAGAAAATATAATTCTACAAGCAATACATTATGCAGTAAATAATTATCAAAATCTTATTTATAATATCAAACTTTTTACTAAAAAAGTATTAGGTAATAAAAAAAAACATCTAAAAGTACATTATAAATTATCCCAAAATATAAAAAAAAATATTCAACATAATTATGCATATAATATTAAACAATATTTATTAAATCCTAATAAATATTCATGTAAATCACAACGAAATAAAATTAAACAAGAAATATTATTGCATTATAATCCTTCTAATTGTGCTATCACAGAATATTTAATTCTTCAATTAATTGAAAAAATAGAAAAAAATGCCTTAATTAATAAATTATTATTATCTAAAAAAAGATTAGATAATCGTCATTTATATGATTTACGTAATATAGATATAAAAATTAATTTTTTACCTAAAAGAGTACATGGTTCAGCTTTATTTACTAGAGGAGAAACACAGTCATTAGTAACAGTAACATTAGGTACATCAAAAGATGCGCAAAGTTTTGACGATATTTTTTTAGGGAATCGTATAGATAATTTTATTTTTCATTATAATTTTCCTCCTTATTCAGTAGGAGAAATAGGTAATATAGGTTTACCTAAACGTCGTGAAATAGGACATGGTTATTTAGCTAAAAAAGGTTTATTACCAGTTATACCATCACATGAAAAATTCCCATATACCATTAGATTAGTATCTGACATTATGGCATCTAATGGATCTTCTTCTATGGCATCAGTATGTGGAGCATCACTAGCATTAATGAATGCTGGAGTACCTATTAAATATGCTGTGGCAGGTATTGCTATGGGATTAATAACTACAAAGAAAAAACTTTATATATTAACTGATATTATAGGTGATGAAGATAGATTAGGAGAAATGGATTTTAAAATTATAGGTACACATACTGGTATTACAGCATTACAAATGGATATTAAAAATGCTAATATTAATTTAAAAATTATTCAATTAATTTTACAAAAAGCACGTACTGCTAGATTAGCTGTTTTAGTAAAAATGAACCAAACTATTAATAATTCTAATGTAATATTATCTCCATATGTACCTAAAATATATAAATTAAAAATTGATGTTAATAAAATTAAAGATGTTATAGGTAAAGGTGGGTCAGTTATTAAAAATTTAACTGAGAATAATAATTGTTCTATAGAAATTGAAAATGATGGAAACATTAAAATTATTAGTAATAATAAAAAAAATGCATTAAATGTAATTAACAGTATTAAAAATATTATTACAAAAATTAAAATTGGTTCTATTCATATAGCTAAAATTATTAAAATAGTAGATTTTGGAATATTTGTAACATTGTTAGAAAATAAACAAGGATTACTACATATATCTCAATTTAAATTACCTCAAAAAACACATTTATTAAATTATTTTAAATTAGGGCAATATATTTCAGTAAAAATTTTAGATATTAATAAATATGGCAAAATTAAATTAAGGTTAGAAAACCATAAGTATAATACTCAATTCTAATATTTTAAATTACATAAATTTATATTTATGTCATGATAATTCAAGGAATTTTGAATTTAATATGAAATCTCATGAAAATATACTTACAAAAACATATACCTTTAATCAATTTGGTTTTAAACCAAATATTTTACGTGTTTTACAAGAATCAAAATATAAGATACCTACAAATATTCAACTAAAATGTATACCATATTTTTTACAAAATTATGATATTTTAGGGATAGCTAAAACTGGTAGTGGTAAAACAGCTTCTTATATTTTACCAATTTTAAATAAAATTATTATTCCTAATAATATTCTACAAATACTAGTATTAGTACCAACTAGAGAATTGGCTATACAAATAGCTAATTCTTTTAAAGAATTTTCTAAATATATTCCTAATATTAAAATTTTAGCACTTTATGGAGGACAAAAATATTTTACACAAGTACAATATTTAAAAAAAGGAGTACATATTATTATTGCTACTCCTGGGAGACTATTAGATCACATAAATAGAAATAATGTGTCTATTAATCAGATTAAAATATTAGTATTAGATGAAGCTGATAAAATGTTACATATAGGTTTTATAAAAGAGGTCAAATTAATTTTATCTAAAATTACAAATAAACATCAAACTGTTTTATTTTCAGCTACTATGCCTATATTTATACATAAAATAAGTCAAAATTTTATGTATAATCCCAAAATTATTAATTTTTTAACACAAAATGAAACAATACCTAATACCATACAACAATATTACTGTTTAATACAGAATTATTCTAAGATAGAAATTTTAATTAATTTCTTAGAAACAGAAGTATTTACAACTGTTATTATATTTGTACGTACTAAAAATAGTACTGTAACTATAGCATCAATATTACAAAAAAAAGGATATTTAAGTTTACCATTAAATGGAGATATGAACCAAAATAATAGAGAACAAACACTTAATAAATTAAGAAATAAAAAAATATCTATTTTAGTAGCTACTGATTTAGCAGCTAGAGGATTAGATATTTTACATATTAATTTAATTATTAATTATGATATTCCTACTGATTTAGATACTTATATACATAGAATAGGACGTACAGGTCGTGCTGGAAATATAGGAAAAACTATTTTATTTATAGAAAATCGTGAAAGATTTTTTTTATCTTTAATTAAAAGAAAAAAATATATTTATATTAAACAAATATTAATACCTGACAAACATATATTACTAAAAAGTAGAATATTGAAATTATCTTATTTAATTAATGTTCAGTTAGATAGTCAATTAAATATATTTTATACTAAATTATTAGATAGTATTAAAAAACATATTTCATTAGATACTACACAGATTATGTTATCTTTATTACATATAGTATATAAGAAATATTATTCACATAATTTCTTATTATGTAATAATAATAAAAATCATTCATCTAGTAAACATATTTATAAATCTTCTTACCCTAAACATAACCAATATAGTTCTTTCCGAAAACCATATTTAAAAAAAAAATTTTTTTTGTATAAATTATCTTGATTTCATAAAGAAAATGTATTAAATAATATGACCATTAAAAAATATTTAGCTCAAAAGATTCATATAAATATTAATAATATAAATGTTATGAAATATACATCACAATATTTAATTATTAAATTATATGTAACAACTACTATAGAATTATTATATAGTTATAAAATTTTGATATATGATAAAATTTATTTATTAAATAGAATAAAGTAAACAATAGGTGATAATGGATTCGAACCATTGACCTTCTCCTTGTAAAAGAGACACTCTACCACCTGAGCTAATCACCTTAATTATAAATATAACTTTTTAATTTATATATATATATACCCCCGCCATCTCTGTTTTTATTATATATGTTTTTTTGTGTTTTGTCAATAAATTATATAACTATATTTTTATAATATTTTTTTTTATAAGGAAGGATTTATTTATATTAAGATAATATTATTAATATAAATTTTATTTATTATGAACTGTAATATATCTAGAGGATATGGAGCTGGCGGGATTTGAACCCGCGTCCAAAATATTTTTTTTTTTAGTTCTACATGTTTAGTCTATTTAACTTACTTAAAATAGAATTATTATAAATAGACAAATATCATAATTTATTTTTCTGTATTTAAATAATATTGTAATGACAGAAATTTACAGTATTAATCTCTATTCAATATAACATTTTTATATATATATAGAGATCTAAAATATATAAAAACGGCTTTAGTAATTTAAGCTGCTAAAGCGAAAGTATTTTCTTTTATTGCTTTTAAGTTAAACGATATTTAACGTAGCCTATCGTTATCTCGACATGCACATAATAAAAAGATATATTTTGTCTAATCCATAAACAGCCCCTAGTTTAATTATAAATTTTATATAATTTAAAATCAATTATTCTTTTTATTTATATTTCATTGTTTTTGAAGCATATGATTTCTTTTGTCATATTTTTTAATACCTTTTGCTAAACCTATTTGTATTTTATATCATATATTATGTTTCATTAAAGATAATACAATAATTGTATTACCTTTTAATTTAGATTTATTATATAAATATAATATTTCTTTTTTTTGTAAAAGTATATTTTTAATACGATTTTTTTGTGTAATGTTTTCTTTTGAACTATATCTACTAGGAGTAATAATAAAATTATGTAAATAAATTAATTTATTTTTTGGTATAGTGATAAAACTATTTTTTAATGAAAAATTATTTTCTTTAATAGATTTAATTTCTCAACCTTTTAAACATATACCTGCAATAATTTTTTTTTCTATTATGTAGTTATTTTTAATTTGTTTATTTACGAAAATTTCTATTATTGTATTTTTTTGGTAGAATTCTTTACTTTTTATATACAATTTTTTTATTATTATTTTAGAAAAATTATTTTTTTTAGTAATTGTTTGTTATTAAAAATAAGTTTAATTTTTTGGTGTATATGAAAAATATTTTGATTATTTGTAGTATATTTAATGTAATATACTTCATTATTATTAAATTTATTAATAAAGTTTGGTTGTCCTAATATATTGTATATTTCTTTTTGTGACATATTTATATATATTTTTTGTAATAAAAGTGGATTAAACTGAGTACCATATGTTCTATTTGTTATAAAAAAATATTTTGGTATATAATTAATACTAAGAAATAAAGTAAGGGTAGTGAAAATTATTTTTATCATATAAGTTTATAGTAATTTTTTATATTAAAATTTATTATATATATTGATTATAATATAATTCTATGTATTAATTTTAATTAAATATAATTAGTAATTTTTATGGATATATAGAAAAATGGTATTTCTTCTAGATAAGATATTATTTATTCAGATGAGGATTTTTTATGCAAGTGATTAATATGTCTAAAGATAAATTATATAAAAAATATTTAGATATAACAGCAAAAAATATTTCTAATGATATTCAAGTGAATAGTATAAGTAATTGTACTAAAAAAAAAGATCTAATTAAAGATAATTGTGTTAAAAAAACATTACATTTTAATAAATCTTGTAGTTATAGACATATATTAAAATTAAATAATATTATTTGTAGTTTAGAGCAAAAAATATTAAAAAAAAAATTGAAAAATGATGTACTTCATGATAGACTTAAAAGATTAAACAAAGTATTTATTAATTTAAATGTAGAACATACATCGGAAATTAATAAATTATATAATCGACATCAAAAAGATATAGAAAATATATCTAAATTTTCTTTGGAAAAATTTATTACTGAATTATTACCTGTTATAGATAATTTACATGATGCTTTAAAAACTATAGAATTAATAAAAGATCATATTAATTATGTACAGACTTATACAGGTATTCATTTAACATTAAAAAATTTTTTAATTATTATGAAAAAATTTAATGTTCAGGTTATTAATAAAATAAATGTACTTTTTGATCCTCATTATCATGAGGCTATTTCTATATTAAAAGATAGTAATGATGTTGATAAAAAGAATAGTAGTACTATTGTAGTGGCTGTTTTAAGGAATGGTTATTTATTAAATAATAGATTATTAAGACCAGCTATAGTAGAAGTAGCCACTAAAAAAATATAATTATTAATTAGTTATAGTAATTAATATATATATTTTATTAAAGTTATTTAAAAGATTATTAAGGCCCTTTAGCTCAGTGGTAGAGCAGACGACTCATAATCGTTTGGTCATTGGTTCAAATCCAATAAGGGCCACATTTATGTATGTTATATTGAGTAGTGAATATTATATTTTTTTAATCAATTATTTTTATATCTTAAATAAGCAATATCTCAATTAATTAAATTTCAATAGTTATTAATAAATTCTATTTTTTTGTTGTAATAATCTAAATAATAAGCATGTTCTCATAGATCTAGTGTAATAATTGGATAACCATATTTATGTTTTAAACTAGGAGTTATAGGGTTATTTTGATTAGAAGTAGTAATAATTTGTAGTTTATTATTAATATCTTTAATTAATCATATTCATGAAGATCCAAATGTATTTAATGCTTTTTTAATAAAGATCGTTTTAAATTTATTTATAGATTGATATTTATTTTCTATAATTTTTTGAAAATTCTTATTAAGAATAGTATTTTTTTTAAGTCCATTAAGATAGATATTATGGTTAATATAACCTCCTAAATTATTTTGTAAAATATATCTAATTTTTTTCGGTATTAAATGTAATTGAGTTAATAAAATTTCTGCATTAATTTTAAATAAATTGGGATTATATTCATTAATAATATTATTAGTATTATTTATATATGTTTGGTGATGACCTATATGATGTAACATCATATTTTTTTTGCTTAGATATGGTTCTAAGTCATTATATTTATAATTTAATATAGGAAGTGTATAACACATAGTTTTTTATTTTAAATAATATTTATTAGAAATATTGTTATTTTTATCAAATTGATATAGTAAAGGATTACCAGTAGGTATGTTAAGATTTTCTATATCTTTATCAGATATTTGTTCTAAATATTTAATTAATGCTCTTAATGAATTTCCATGAGCTACTATTAATATAGATTTATTATTTTTTATATATGGATATATATTATTTATTCAATAAGGTATCACTCTATTATAAGTATCTAATAAACTTTCTCCTAATGGTATTAAATTTTTATTTAAGTGGTTATATTTTTGTTCTTTTCCTGGGTATCGTTTATCTTGTATAGTAATTTTAGGTGGGGATGTTTTAAAACTTCTTCTTCATATTTGTATTTGTTTTTCTCCGTAAATTAATGCACTTTTTTCTTTATTATATCCTTGTAAGTCACCATAATGTCTTTCATTTAGTTTCCAAGTTTTTTTTACTGTAATTCAAGATAAATCTATTTTTTTTAGAATATATCATAAGCTATAGATAGCTCTTTTTAAAAAAGATGTATAGGCATATTGGAAAAAACAATTATTATTTTTTAATAAATCACCTGCGTTTTTAGCTTCTTGGATACCTTTAGAAGATAAT
The DNA here is from genome assembly GCA_036689535.1 of Candidatus Stammera capleta. Taxonomy (GTDB): domain Bacteria; phylum Pseudomonadota; class Gammaproteobacteria; order Enterobacterales; family Enterobacteriaceae; genus Stammera; species Stammera capleta_AK. The sequence continues at coordinate 13,494 of CP144850.1, forward strand.
GTTACATCTGTTCATCCAGTAAAAATATTTTTTTGATTTCATATACTTTCTCCATGTCTTACTAAAATTAAATTTGCCATGTTATTCCCTTAATAATATTATATATTTTTAATATATGTTTAAATAATATTGTTTCAATTGATCATATGATATAATAAATTTATATTTATGAATAGTGTTTTTCATATTATTTAAAAATTGAATTGTATAGGAGTTTTTAATATGGAATTGTCCTATATTTGTACAATGTAATTTAGATACATATGCACCACATTTTAGTTTTTGACCAATTTCATTAATAAGACTACGTATATAAGTACCTTTAGAACAATTAATTTTAAGTGTAAATATATTTTTATTAACTGATAAAATTGTTATTTTGGATATATAAATATATTTTTTTTTTTAATTAGTCGTCCTTTTATTGCATATTTATATAAAGGTATTCCTTTATATTTTGTAGCAGAAAAATAAGGTATTTTTTGTTGTATAATTCCAGTATATGATTTAATAATTTTATAAAATTTTTTCGTATTAAATTTAATAGGATATTTTTTTTGAGGATAACCATATGCATCTAATGTATTAGTAGTCATACCTCATATAGCAGTTACTTGATATGTTTTTCCTATTAAATTTAATAAATTGTGTAATTTTGTACTTTGTCCTAAACATATTAATAATAAACCAGTAGCTAAAGGGTCTAAAATACCTATTAAACCTGCTTTTTTAGTTAAGTAAATATGTTTAATTTTTTTTAATATTTTATGAGATGTGATACCAGCAGGTTTATTAATTAATAATAATCCATTAATTTGTTTCATTTAAATATAGATTTAAATAATATTTATTTTTTATGTATATTTTGGATAAGTTTAAATAGATTTTGTATCTGATTATATTGTTGATCATATAAAAAATATATTTTAGGTATATATTTTAAGTTAGTTTCTTGAATTAATTTTTTTGTAATTATATAAGTTTTTTTTTTGATTATATTAATGTATTGTTGAATATCATCTTTGTTTTTTATATTATGGAATGTAAGATATATATTCACATGTGTATAATTTTTTGATATTTCTATATGAGTAATATAAAAAAAATATTTTTTATGTTGTGGTAAATGGATTTTATATTGTAAAATATTAATTAATTTTTTTTGAATTTCTTTAAGAGTTTTTCTATATTTTATAAATTTGTTCATATTCATATGGAATAAATTAGTTATTTTATATTAACTTCTATTATATCTCCTATTTGTATTTGATTATAATTTTTTATATTAATACCACATTCTGATCCTGTATGGATAATATTAATATTTTGTTTAAATTTTTTTAGTGATTGTATTATACCAGTATGGATTATTTTTTTATTTCTAATAATATTTATAGGGTTATGTATTTGTATCTTTCCTTGGGTAACTATACAACCAGCTATTATTCCTGAATTAATAGATTGAAAGATATTTTTTACTAGAGCTTGACCAGGTACATTATATTTTAAATGATATGCTATTTTTTTTTTACTAATTTTAATTAGTTTATTTATCATTTCATAAATAATATCAAAATAATATCATTGAATATTTAATTGTTTTAAATTATTAATAATATTATGATTATTTTTTATATTAAATATAAAAATAATAGATTTAGTATGTTGTGCTAATAAAATATCATATTTATTAATAGGCCCTATATTAATATATATTAGATTAATGATTTGTGAGATTTTTGTAGTTAAAGATATTATTTGTTTAATTGCATTAATTGTTCCTAGTACATCAGTTTTCACTATAATATTTATTTTTATAGTACTAGATTTATTTAATGTATTATGTTGATTTATATTATGTATTTGATTAATATCAAAGATATTATATTGTTTAATATTATTCAGATGAATTTTATGTTTAATTATTTTTTTTACTTGTTTTATATTATTTAGTATATAAAATTTTTTCCCAACTTTAGGTATATTTTGAAAACCTATAATTTTTACTGGTATAGCTGCAGTGATAGATTGAATACTTTGATTATTATCATATATTTTTTTAATTTTTCCATAAGTATTATGACAGACAATAATATCTCCTATATTTAAAGTCCCGTTTGTTACTAATATATATGCTATAGGACCTTCTTGAGTAGTAATACTAGCTTCAATAATAATACCAGTTGCTGATTGATTAATATTTGTTGTTAAATTGAGTTGTTTTGATTTATTAATTATAGATTTAATTAGTGTATTTATTCCTTTTTTTTGTTTTACTGATACTAAATTATATAAGGTATTACCTCCTTGTTTTATAGATATCATATTATATTGGATCAGTTTTTTTTTGATTAATTCTATATTTTTTTGGTATTCTAGTTTATCTATTTTGGTTAAAGTTATGATAATAGGAATATTATGTTTTTTTACATTTTTAAGTATTTCTATAGTTTGTGGCATTATACCATCATCAATTGCAATAATTAAGATTATTATATCAGTAATATTAATACCTTGATCTCTCATCTTAATAAATGCTTCATGTCCTGGTGTATCTAGAAATGTTATTTCACCATATTTAGTTTGAATAAAATATGCATTTATATATTGAGTAATATTCCCTATTTCTTTTTGAGTTAAATTTATATTAAGAATATATTCTAATAATGAAGTTTTACCATGATTTACATGACCCATTAAAGTAACTATAGGGGGTCTTAGTTTTATAATTGGTTTTTTTATTATTTTATTATTGTAAGGTATTGTTTTTTTAGAATTTAATTTAATATTAAATCCTATTTTTTTAGCTATGAGAGTAGTAATTTCTTCATTAAGATTATCATGAATATTAATTTTTGGATTAATATTTTTTAATATATTAATAATATATTGTTTTTTTACTGACATAGCTTGTGATAAATAATTAAGAGAATTTGTTTTTTTAATTATAATAATTTTATCATTATTAATATTTTTTGGTATAATACTATTATTATTGTGTTTATTTTTAATATATTTTTTTTTTTTCTGTATTATTTTTAATTTTTTATATTTTTGTTTATTTGTTGTTAGATTTTTTTTTTTTATTTTGATGGTAAATTTTTTGGTTTTTTTATAATTTTTTTTTTTAATCATGTTTATCCATTATTTATCATAATATTATAATTAGTTAATGTAATATTTATATTTATATATTTATATATTTATATTTATGTTAAAAATGAGTGGTATCTATGTTTTGTTTTTTATGTTGATATATATCTTGTATATTATTAGAAATAATATAATAATCTTTATTATATTTGTTTTTTAATTTATTATTTTTTTTTTGTATATAATAATAAATATGTTTGAGAGAATAATTATGTTCTTTCAGTAGGAAAAAAGCTATTTTAATATTAATATTTAATTTACGTATATAGTATTTTACTAATTTTTTAATATAGTTAAATTTATATTGATGATAAGGTTCTATTATACAAATATGAACAGTCCATCCTGTTAATTGTGAAGCTAATTTAATATTTTGTCCTTTTTTACCTATTGCTTTAGCTATATTTTGTGTATTTACAGAAATATCAATAATTTTTTTTTTTTTGATAATATTTACTATAGATATAGTAGCTGGTAACATAGCGTTTATAATATATTGATATATATTATGACTTCATAAAATAATATCAATTTTTTCTCCTGATAATTCTTTAGAAATAGCTTGAATACGAGTACCTCTTATACCTATACATGCTCCTATAGGATCAATATATTTATTATTTGTACTTACTGCTATTTTAGCTCTATTACCAGGATCTCTTGTAATTGATTTAATTATAATTATATTCTCTTTAATTTCTGGTATTTCTCTATTTAATAAAGCTATTAACATTTCTATTTTAGATCTACTAACAAGTAATTTATATTTTTTATGTTTTTTAGAAATATGATATAAAACTCCTTTTATAGGATTACCTATATTTCAATGTTCTTTAGTAATCATATCTATTTTATGTAAATAAACTTCTATATTATGTCCAATATCTATTAAGATATAATCTTTATTAATTTGTTTAATATTACCGCTAATAATAGATCCAATTTTATTTTTAAGTTTTTTAATGATTAATATTTGTTTTGCTATTTGTATTTTTTGTATTATTATTTTTTTTACTGTTTGTGTGGCTATTCGGTCAAATAAAATTGAAGGTATTTTATATTCTATAAATTCACCTAACTGAATATTGTTATTTTTATAATTAGCAGCTTCTAGAGTAATTTCTTTAGTAGGTTCTTGTACATTTTTAACTACTAATCATCTACGATATGTATGAAATGAACCATTATCACGGTTGATTTTTACTCTAATATTAATTTTTTGTTCATATTTTTTTTGAGTAGCTATAGTTAAAGCATTTTCTAAGACTTCAAATATTTTTTCTTTTGGTAAAGATTTTTCATTAGAAACTATTTCTGCTACTGCTAAAATTTTTTTATTCATTTTAATATATCTCAATTAAATATTTTTAGTAATAGATAAGACCTAGCTAAGGTTTAATATTTAATTTGTTATATCAATAACAAAATATATCAATATATTTATATTATTTGTAATTACTTATTATATATATATTATTATAATATTTATAGAATAAAAAATGTATGCATCATATGAATATGATATATTACCGGGAACGGGATTTGAACCCGTAATCTAATTATAGATCTACTTCCTCAAAGTAGTGTGTTTACCTATTTCACCATCCCGGTAGTAAATAATTAATATTAGTATTTATTTAGGTAATATCATAGTATTATTTTTATTGTTTTTTAAATTAGTACTTCATTCATTAAGGTAGTGATTATTCATCCAGTTTAAAATAATAGTAATTGAATAAAAACAAAAAATTAATACTAATATTGTAATATTCAATGAATTTTGTAAGAATTGAGGTGTGACAGATATTTGCTCTTTATTGCTATTTAAGGAATTAATTATATTATGTTTATTAGGTGATAATATAATTAATGTTATTATAGATATAGACACTAGAAATAGTAATATTGTAAAAAGTGCATACATGTTTTTTATATTTAGTATTAATGTTTATAAATATTAATATTAATCAATGAAGATTATATTTATTTATAATAAGTTATAATATTCATTAAGTAAATATATTTTTCTTTTCTTTATATTGAAGAAATATTTTTTGTATTTGGTTATAATTGAGTGTTTCATATGTTATTAATTTATTTTGTAAATAGTGTAATAAAAGAATATGTTTCATCATAATATTTTTAGTATATAAATAATTTTTATTAATAATATGATATATTTCTTTTTCTGTCTTTTTATTAGTATATTCTGAAAAAGATGTGAAAAAATTATTATTTTGTGTATATTGAATATTACTATTAGTTTCATTTTCTAATCATATAGGGCCAATATTTTCAGAAAATCCTCATTTTAATATCATATTACGTGCTATTAAAGTAGCTTGTTTGATATCATGATATGATCCAATAGAAATATTTTTTTTACCATAAATAAGTTCTTCTGCTATTCTACCACCATATAAAATACGTATTTTATTTATTAGTTCTTGACGATTAATATGATAGGAATTTTCTTTAGGTAAAAATAAAGTATGACCTAGTGATTGTCCTCTTGGTAAAATAGTGACTTTATGTAAAATATCGTGGTTATTTATGAATAAACTGATTATAACATGTCCAGATTCATGGTACGCTGTACGTTTTTTTTGTGATTTTGATAAAACTAAAGATTTTTTTTCTACTCCTAAAATTATTTTATCTCTAGCTATTTCAAATTCTTCCATAGTAATATTGTTATTTTTTTTTTGAGCAGCTAATAAAGCAGCTTCATTAATTAAATTAGCTAAATCTGCTCCAGTAAATCCAGTAGTACTTTTAGCTATTACAGATAAATTTACGTTTTTATGTAATGGTTTTTTAAATGTATGTATTTTTAATATTTCTTTTCTTCCTAAAGTATCTGGTAAATCTATAATTACTTGTCTATTGAATCTACCTGCACGTAGTAGGGCTGGGTCTAATACATCTGGTCTGTTAGTAGCTGCTAATATAATAATATTTTGATTTTTATTAAATCCATCCATTTCTACTAAAATTTGATTTAATGTTTGATCACGTTCATCATTATTGTTGAATGAATTATTTCTTGTTTTACCAATAGAATCTATTTCATCAATAAAAATAATACAAGGACTATTTTTTTTAGCTTCTATAAACATATTTCTTACTCTAGTTGCTCCTAATCCTGCGAATATTTCTATAAATTCGGAACCAGAGATATTTAAAAATGGTACTTTTGCTTCTCCTGCTATAGCTTGCGCTAATAGTGTTTTACCAGTACCAGGTTGACCTATCATTAAAATACCTTTAGGTATTGTAGCACCTAATTTTTGAAATTTTTTAGGATTTTTTAAGTATTGGATAATGATGTTAACTTCTTCTTTAGCTTCACTACATCCTGCTATGTGTTTAAAAGTAATATTATTATTTTGATAATGAAATTTCTGAGGTGAGTCTATAAAGGAAAAGAATTTATTTTTAGAATTATTTATATTTTTTATAAAGATATAATATATGGTATATAGTATATATACTCAATATATATTTGATCATAATAAATTTAATCAACTATTTGTTTTTGGTATTCAATATACGGGTATTTTTTTTTGAGATAATTCATATAATAAATTTCAGCTAATGTAAGGAGCGTAGATGATATATTTAGTATTATCTTTAGTAAATATATAAAGTTTTTTATTATATATTTTAATTTCTTTAATAAAATTATTATTTATATCTTGTATAAAATTAGAATAGTTTGTTATCTTATTATAAATTTTATTATGTATGAGATTTAATGTTGTATTAAATATCATAAACATGATAAATCCAATTATTATATGTGTAATCATTTGTTACATTATAAATTATATATTCTTTAAAAGAGATAATAGTGGTAAATAAGATATTTATTATAAATAATATTAGTATATAAAATATATATATATATTTTATTTTTAGATATAAAATCTATATCAATATATATGATTATTATTTATTATTTAATAATAATTTTTATTACATAATAATGTTACTAATATGTATTAATTTATAGTAATTTTACTAAATATTAGTGATAAATATGTATTTAACTTAGGTTAGTAATAATATATATTTTTAATAACAATTTTATTTTTTATTAAAAATGTTTTTATTTGTGATACATACCTATTAAATATAATTCTTTAGAATATTTTTTAGTAGCTTGAGGTCTGTAAGTATGAATTTGTTTAAATTTTTTTTGAATATTTTTTATATAATATTTATTAAATTCATTAATAAAAATTTTAGTTAATAAATGACCATTTTTAGTTAGTAGTGTTTGACATAAAAATACGATATTTTTAAATATATGTATAATATTTTTATTATCAATTATTTGAATACCTGTTAAATTAGGGGATATATCTGCTAGAATAAGGTGTATTTTATAAGATTTTATAGTTTGTATAATTAAGTTATGTGTTTTTTTTTGACATATATCTCCATAAATATATGTAATATTTTTGTTTTTTTTCATAGGTAAAATATCACAACAAAATATTTTACCTTTTTTGATTATTGTTTGAATAAATTTTGTTCAACTACCAGGGGCACTACCTAATTCTAAGATATTAGAAAATTTTTTTATTAAATTAAATTTTTTTTGTATTTCATTTAATTTAAATCATGCTCTAGATATTAAATTAAAATTTTTAGCATTTTGATAAAATTTATCTTGTGTTAAACGGTGTTTTCAATTTTTATTATTAATCATATTATAATTAATAAATAATGAATTTTAATGTTAATTATATCATCTAATATTTTATATAATTCATTATTCAATATTTAATATTTTGTATGAGATAATACCCATAAGAGTATTAATAGTAATTATATCATGTTTTTTTTTACCTATTAATCCTTTAGCTAAAGGAGAATTAATAGAAAGTAATTTTTTTTTAATATTAGATTCATAATCTCCTACTATACGGTATTTTACTATACTGTTGTTATTAGTATTTTGTATAGTGACAGTAGTTCCAAAAATAATTTTATTTTTAATAGTATTTTTAGTAATATCTATTATTCTTGAATGTAATAATTGTTGTTCTAAATTTTGTATATTTTTTTCGCAAAGTATTTGTTCTTCTTGTGCAGCTATATATTCAGAATTTTCTTTTAAATCTCCAAATTTTCTAGCTTCTTTAATTAAGTTAATAATTTTAGGTCTAGTAATATATTTTAATGTTTTAAGTTTTTGGTTAATTTTTTTGAATCCTTTACTAGTTATAGGAATAATATTGTTATTCATTTAAGTTATGTAATGATAAATATATTATCTCAAGAGATAATATTTTTAAAAATTATACTTAGAATTATAATTTATAATAAATTGTTTAAATCATTTAGTTAATTTTTTAGTAGTATATGGGATATGTGTCGATATAATAAAAAAAGGTTTAGTTCATTTAATTTTTTGAAGAATATTAGTTATATGTTTAATACTTTGGTTTGGATGAAATATATTTGTTTGATTAAAGATTAATCATTGTTCTTTTTTAACAAATATTTTATTATATTGATATAATTCATGTCAAATTGTTTTGATATTATTTAATATATTATTTGTTGTGTTATTAAGTTTAATTATATGTAATATTAATTTACAATGTAAAATATGTTGTAAATATTTTATTCCTAAACTAGAAGGTTTTTTGTGACAATGATGACTCATAGCTGGCATATCTATGATATTTATTTTTTTTTTGTATATGTTGTTTGTTCCGTAATTAGGATATGTAGTAGTAAATGGATAATTATCTACTTTTGCTTTTTTTTTTTTAATGATTATATTAAATAAACTTGATTTACCTGTATTCGGTAATCCTATTATACTAATATCAATATTTTTTTTGTATATAAAAGTTATTTTTTGTGTTTCTCCTAATTGACCTTTTGTAAAATACATAGGACTTCTATTTATAGAAGATTTAAATTTAGTATTACCAATACCATGTTTACCTCCTTTAGCTAATAAGTATGTTTGGTTATTTTTATTAAGTGTAATTATATTTTTTTGAGTGTAATTATTATAGAAAGTAGTATTGATGGGTATTTTTAATATTATATTTTTCCCATTTTTACCTGTTTTATTTTGTGGTTTACCTATAGCACCATTAGGTGCTTGTATTAATTGTTTATTATGATAATGATATAGGTTATTAATGTTTTTTAGAGCTGTGACATAAATATTACCTCCATTACCTCCATTACCTCCATCAGCTTTACCAAAATTCATATATCTATTTTTATAAAAATTAATTATTCCATCTCCTCCTTTACCAGCTTTTAATAATAGTGTGACTTTGTGAAAAAAAAAATTTTTTTTGTTTTTTAGTGATATATTATACATAATATATTAAATAATACTGATGAATGTACGTTTAGTTTTTTTTTTAAATGTAAATAATATATATCCTTTTTTGAGAGCAAAGAGTGTATAATCTTTACCACATTTAACATTTTTACCAGGGTGGTATTTAGTGCCACGTTGTTTGACAATAATATTTCCAATATTTACGTATTCACCACCATATTTTTTAATACCTAATCTTTTAGATTGTGAATCCCTACCATTTCTAGTAGATCCTCCTGCTTTTTTATGTGCCATAGTTTATATTTTTTTTATAGTCAGAATTTTTAATTTAGTATATTGAGCTCTAAAACCTATTTTTTTTTTGTAATGTTTACGTCTTTTAAATTTTAATATAGTAATTTTTTGATCTTTAATATGTTGAATAATTTGAGCTTGGATATAATATTGTAATAATATGTTTGGATTGGTAATGATTTTATTATTATAAAATAAAATGATTATTTTGTTAAGTATGATTGTATCTCCTATATTATTAGAACATTTATTTGTAATTATATTATGGTTCGGTAGTATTTTATATTGTTTACCTAGGAAATTAATAATAGCATACATGAATTATATAATAACTATGTTAGTTTTATTTTTTTTAAGATTAAAATATTTGTATACTACATTATAGTGTATAATGTAAATAAAATCGATATTTGCATTTATTGATATATATATTGTATTTTTTATAACATTTATCTAAAAATATTTATTATAATTTCATATAAATTATTATTATGTTTAAAAAAGTGTTTCAATATTTTTATAAAAATTATAATTTTTCTTTATCTAATATGTTAGATATGGTTAATTATTTTGCTTTTAAAAAAATAGATTATGGAGATATTTATTTACAAAATCGTGTTAGTGAAACTTGAACATTAGAAAATAATGGTAATATTAAAAATATATATCAAGTAGATCAAGGAGTAGGTGTACGTACTATTATAGGTAATAAAACTTGTTTGTGTTTTTCTAATGATCTTAAGAAAAATAATATTATTTCTTTAGTACTTAAAGCTAATCAATTAGATAATTATACTCAGAAAAATATTATTATTAATAATATGCAAAGTAAGAAATTAAATTATATGTTAATTCCTAATAAATCTTATCCTGGATATTTTGAGAAGGAATTAATTCATAGTTCTTTAAATAGTCAAAAAATTAATATGTTATATTTTTTAAAAAAATTTTTAAAAAAAATAGAAAAGCGTATTAATTATATTAATATTCGTTTATTTGTTAGTTATGATTATATTTGTATATTATCTACTAAATTTAATATTGCTTGTGATTTAAGACCATTAATAGATTTATCAATTGTTATACAAGTAGAAGATAAATTAAAAACAGAAATAGGATATAGTACATGAGGTGGTAGATATTCTTATAAAACATTTTTATGTAATAAATATCAAAATTTTAATTTATTAGAATGTTTGTCGTGAAGAGCTGTAAAAAGAGCTATAAATAATTTATATGCCGTTCATCCACCTTGTGGAGTTTATCCAGTAATTTTAGGGCCGGGGTCTACTGGAGTATTATTACATGAAGCAATAGGACATAGTTTAGAGGCGGATTTTAATCAAAAAAAATTATCAGTTTTTTCTGATTGTTTAGATAAAAAGATAATATCTAGTTTATGTACTATAATTGATGATAGTACTATATATGGAGCTAGAGGTAGTTTTTGTATAGATGATGAAGGGATAATTAGTCAAAAAACTGTGTTAGTTCAAAATGGAATTTTAAAAAATTATTTACTTGATGAGTTTAATGCTCGTTTACTTGGTTTATCTAGTACTGGGAATGCACGTAGAGAATCATATGCTTATTTACCATTACCTCGTATGACTAATACATATTTATTATCTGGTATAAGTAGTCTGTCTGATATGATACAAAGTGTAGACAATGGTATTTATATTACACAATTAGGTAGTGGTGAAGTGGATATTGTATCTGGTAAATTTGTTTTTACTATTACATCTGGTTTTATAATAAAGAATGGTAAGCTTAATAAATCTATTAAAGGAGCTACTGTAATAGGTACTGGTAAAGACATTATGAATAACATAAGTATGTTAGGTAATGATCTTGAAATAGATAATGGTATAGGTTGATGTGGGAAAGAAGGTCAGTTAGTTTCAGTGAGTGTAGGTCAACCTAGTATGAAAATTGAATCGATGATTGTAGGAGGTAGAGATAATAAATAGTACTATTCATAATGTTTGGTGTTTTAATAAATGGGATATATATAGTTATATATTAAATATATATAAATTAATATGTATTTTATATGGGATATAATTTATGAATCGTGATAATTGATATTTAATAGATGTAGAAAATAAAATTTTAGGTAGGGTATCTACAGTAATAGTGTATTATTTAATGGGTAAACATCAAAATTTTTATTTACCATATCTTAAAATATGTAATTATGTAGTAATTATTAATGCTAGTAAAATTAATGTAACAGGTCAAAAATTAGTGAAAAAAGTTTATTATAGACATAGTGGTTATGTAGGTAATTTAAAAAAAATTTTTTTTGAAGAAATGTTAAATAAATTTCCTGAACGTATTATTAAATATTCTGTAAGTGGTATGTTACCTAAAAATCGTTTAGGTAAGTATATGTTAACTAGATTAAAAATTTATCCACATAATTTACATAAGCATATTGCTCAAAAACCATTGGTAATTAATTTATAATAAAAATATGGATATACATTATATATATAGTACTGGTCGTCGTAAAACATCATCAGCTAGAGTTTTTCTTAAAGAAGGAGTAGGTAATATAATAATTAATAAGATTTTTTATAAAAAATATTTTTTTCATTATACATTGCAAAGTTTAATTTTATTACCATTTAAAATTATTGGTCATGAATATTTACAAAAAATAGATTTTTATATTACTGTAAAAGGTGGAGGTATTTATGGTCAAGCTATATCTGTACAGCATGGTATTAGTAGAAGTTTGGTAAAGTATAAAAAATCTTTACGTAATATTTTAAAACCTTATGGATTTATTACTAGAGATTCTAGACAGGTTGAGCGTAAAAAGTATGGTTTACGTAAAGCTCGTCGTAGTCCACAGTTTTCTAAACGTTAGATTATTTATCTTTTAATGTATTAGATATATAAAATATTTTTATGGGACTAAAAGTTGCATTTATTATAGAACAATATTTAAAAATTAAAAAAAAATATTTAGATGTATTATTATTTTATCAAATGGGAGATTTTTATGAATTGTTTTATGAAGATGCTATAAAAATTTCGAAAATATTGAATATTAAGTTAACTTATAAAAAATTTGTAACTCAACTTAATGTACCTATGGCTGGTATACCTATTTCTTCTTTTGATTATTATGCATTAAAATTAGTGAAATTAGGTTTATCTATAGCAGTGTGTAATCAAATTACTGGACATTATGATACATATCATAAACATTTAATTTTACGTAAAGTAGTACGAGTTATAACACCTGGTACTATTAGTCATAATGATTATTTAGATAAATATAAAGATAACTATATTATGTCTATATATTTTTCCCCTAAAAAAAATATTATTGGTTTAGCGGTATTAGAGTTAATGTCAGGTAGATTTTATTTATATGAGTTACAGAGTTTTTATGAATTATATGTAGAGTTATTACGATATAATCCTTCAGAAATTCTTTATCCTAATAATATTAAATTAATTTCTGTGTTGAAAGGATATAATATTAAAAAATGTAATTTTTCGTTTTTTAGTTTTTTATATACATATCGTTTATTATTAAATCATTTTCATGTTATAGATTTAAATGTTTTTGGTATTTCTAAACAATGAATGTGTGTTCGAGCAGCAGGTTGTTTATTAAGTTATATTAAATATACACAGATAGTTAATCTTTTACATATTAATAATTTAGTTTTTAAAAATATTAATAAATATATTGTTTTAAATGTTTCTACTATTAAAAATTTAGAGATTTTTGAAAATTATTTACATTATAATAAAAAGACATTAACTTTATTCTCGGTATTGGATAATACAGTAACTCTTATGGGGAAACGTATGTTAAGAAGATGGTTATTATCGCCATTGAGAGATATGAAGAAGTTATTATATAGACATAAAATAATGTTTTTGTTAGAATCTAATTATATTCAGATTAGGAAGATATTATCAAAAGTAGGTGATGTTGAGAGAATTTTAGGGCGTATAGTGTTAAAAAATATTCAGTGTAAAGAATTATTAATTTTTAAACTTTATTTAAAATATATTTATATATTAATATCTTTTATATCTGATAAATATCAATTTTATAAAAATATTGTACTAATAAATTACATTATTAAATATTCATATGTTATTAATAATATTATTTATTTGTTAGATAAATCTTTAGTTAATATAGAGAATACAAATGATATTATTGCTTATGGTTATAATAGGAGATTAGATAGATTACGTTATTTAGATGTTAGTTATGCTAGTTATATTAATAAATTAGAATTATCTGAAAGGAAAAAACATAATATTCCTAAATTAGTGATTAATTATAATAAAAGGTATGGTTATTATATACAATTACATATTAATGATATTAAATATATTCCTGAATATTATCAAAAATTACAAGTTTTAAAAAATGTAGTTAGATTTACTTTTATTAAATTACAAAATTATGAAAAAAAAATTAGTTATGTGAAACAACAAATTAGTTTGTTGGAAAAAATAATTGTATCACAAATTTTAGATAAAATAATTTATTATGTACAATTTTTAAAAAAGATATTTAGTTATGTAGCTAAAATTGATGTTTTAACAAATTTTATTGAGCGTGCTAATGTTTTACATTATGTTAAACCTATTTTTACTAATATTTCTGGTATAAAGATTATAAAAGGTCGGCATCCTATTTTAGAAAATAATATGTGTGTTGATTTTATACCTAATGATTTATATTTTGATACTAGTTTAAGAACTTTAATTATAACTGGTCCTAATATGAGTGGAAAAAGTACTTATATGAGGCAAGTAGCTTTAATTACTATTATGGCTTATATAGGTAGTTATGTTCCTGTAGATAGTTTAATTATTGGTCCTGTTGATAAAATTTTAACTAGAATAGGTTTTCATGATGATATTAGTTCTGGTAAATCTACTTTTATGGTAGAAATGAGTGATATTTCTAATATTATTAATACATCTACTAATAATAGTTTAATATTAATTGATGAATTAGGTCGTGGTACATCTGTGTTAGAAGGGATTGCTTTAGCTTGAAGTTGTTTAGAGTATATAGTATGTTATATTAAACCTATGTTATTATTTGCTACTCATTATTTAGAATTAACTAAAATGGAGTTTATATATAAAAATAGTATTAAAAATGTATATTTTGATTATTTAGTTTATAAAAAAAAATTGTTTTTATTATATAAATTAAAATTTGGTATTTGTTATAAAAGTTATGGTATAGAGTTAGCAGATAAATCTGGTATACCTAAATGTATTTTGTTAAATTCTTTTAAAAAACTAAAACAGTTAAGTTCACATTATTTAACATTTTTTAATCCACAACAATTATTAGAGTATAAATTTTGTTTTAATAAAAAACATGATTTTTTTTTTAAATTAATTTTAGATATTGATATTAATAAATTATTTTTTAATCAATTACTTAAGAAAATAAAAATTTTACAGAAGTATATTAAATTATATATTTTAAAACCGTAGATATTTATCATATTTTTTATATAAAGTAAGGTTATAATTATGCATTATGAAGTTGTATATTTAATATGTGAAGATAAGTTTTTAACTATACAGGAAATTATTGATTATTATGTTAATTTAATTAAAGATAATAATGGTATTGTACATCGTTTAGAGAATTGAGGGTTGCGTATATTATCATATGCTATTAAAAATATGCATAAAGCTTTTTATATATTAATGAATATAGAAATTTTTCATAAATCTTTTCTTACAATATTAAGTAATGAGTTTTATGTTAATAAAAGTATTTTAAGATTTATATTTTTTAAACAGAAAAAAGCTATTAAAGAAAAATCATGTATATTGTTGTAATGTTTAGATAAATATTATTTAAATTAATATTATTTAGTATATATACTACATAAATTTAATTAGGATTATAATAAAATGTATAAATTTTATCAAAGGAAAAAGTATTGTAGATTTAAATCGAATAAAAAATATAAAGAAATTGATTATAAAGATTTGAATTTATTAAAATATTATATTAATGAATGTTATAAAATTATTCCACGTAGAATTACAGGTACTTCTTCTAAATATCAAAGAAAGTTATCAATAGCTATAAAGAGAGCTAGATATTTATCTTTATTACCTTATACAGATATACAAAATTAATTCTTAATTTTTAATAAGTTAGGAGAAATATGGTTAAAGTAATTTTATTAGTTCAGTTAAATAAAGATAATAAAATTGGTGATTTGATTAATGTTAAATCAGGATATGCAAGAAATTTTTTAATACCGTATAATAAAGCTGTATATGCATATCATTCTTTAAAAGATACGCAACATGTTGTGGAAAATAAAGATAAAAGGCATACTTTGTTATTTAACATAGATGATCTAAAGAAGAAGATACGTTTGTTTACTCCATTAATTATTCGTGTTAAATGTAGTAAATCCGGTAAGTTGTTTGGTTCTATTAAAAGTTATGATATTTATAATTTATTTTTGAAGAAAATGGGTATGAATATACCTATTAAATATTTTAATTTCTCTAAATTAAGTTATAAATATATTGGGAAATATAGTATTGATATTTCTGTATTTAAAGAAAAAATTATTTTTTGGATTAATATAATTTCGTAAATATATATTTAATATTATTTTTTATTAAATTTGTATTTGTTTTTAATATATTAAGAAATTCTTTATAAAAGGATATATATGAGATATTATTTTTGTAGTAAATACTATTTATATAAATTTTATTAAAAAATATATATAAAAATCTTGTTTATTTTATTGTTGAATGATATAATAATTTTACTTAAATATGTTGATATTTAGTTCTTTTAAAATTTATTAAATAATTTGTGTGAGCATTTACAGAAATGTTACATCTTTTTAGAAAGTTATTTCTAAAAAAGTAATATGATAAGTATCATGTTAGTAATAATGATATTTATTAAAGTAGTTTAATTTTACAAAAGAGTTTGATCATGGCTCAGATTAAACGCTAGCGGCAAGCTTTACACATGCAAGTCGAACGGCAGCATATTTTTTTGATGGCGAGTGGCGTACGGGTGAGTAATATCTAGGAATCTGCTTTTAGGAGGGGGATAACTATTGGAAACGATAGCTAATACCGCATGTAGTCATAAATATATTATTTTATGATTAAAGTAGGGGATCTATTTATAGACCTTATGCCTATTAATGAGCCTAGACAAGATTAGTTAGTAGGTGGGGTAAAGGCTTACCTAGACTATGATCTTTAGCTGGTCTGAGAGGACGTCCAGCCACACTGGAACTGAGATACGGTCCAGACTCCTACGGGAGGCAGCAGTGGGGAATTTTGCACAATGGGGGAAACCCTGATGCAGCTATGCCGCGTGTATGAAGAAGGCTTTCGAGTCGTAAAGTACTTTCAGTAGGGAAGAAGATATATAAACTAATATTTTATATGTTTGACGTTACTTACAGAAGAAGTATCGGCTAACTCCGTGCCAGCAGCCGCGGTAATACGGAGGATACGAGCGTTAATCGGAATTACTGGGCGTAAAGAGCATGTAGGTGGTTTATTGTGTCAATTGTAAAATTCTTAAGCTTAACTTAAGATAGCATTTGAAACTGATAAACTAGAGTGTCGTAGAGGGAGGTGGAATTCCAGGTGTAGCGGTGAAATGCGTAGATATCTGGAGGAATATCAGTGGCGAAGGCGGCCTCCTGGACGAATACTGACACTTAAGTGCGAAAGCGTGGGGAGCAAACAGGATTAGATACCCTGGTAGTCCATGCTGTAAACGATGTCAACTTGAAGGTTGTAATGTTCGTTTTTATGACTTTCGTAGCTAACGCGTTAAGTTGACCGCCTGGGGAGTACGACCGCAAGGTTAAAACTCAAATGAATTGACGGGGGCCCGCACAAGCGGTGGAGCATGTGGTTTAATTCGATGCTACGCGAAAAACCTTACCTGGTCTTGACATCCAGCGAATTTTATAGAAATATAGAAGTGCTTACGAGAACGCTGAGACAGGTGCTGCATGGCTGTCGTCAGCTCGTGTTGTGAAATGTTGGGTTAAGTCCTATAACGAGCGCAACCCTTGTTCTTTGTTGCCATCAGGTGATGCTGGGAACTCAAAGAAGACTGCCAGTGATAAACTGGAGGAAGGTGGGGATGACGTCAAGTCATCATGGCCCTTACGACCAGGGCTACACACGTGCTACAATGATATATACAAAGGGAAGCTAGCTTGCGAAAGTATGCAGATCTCATACAAAATATATCTTAATTCGGATTGAAGTCTGCAACTCGACTTCATGAAGTCGGAATCGCTAGTAATCGTGAATCAGAATGTCACGGTGAATACGTTCTCGGGCCTTGTACACACCGCCCGTCACACCATGGAAGTGTATTGCAAAAGAAGTAAATTATTTAACCTAATTAAATAGGAGGATATTTACCACTTTGTGGTTCATAACTAGGGTGAAGTCGTAACAAGGTAACCGTAGGGGAACCTGCGGTTGGATCACCTCCTTACTAATAAGGATGTAAGTTCTGTAAAGTGTTCACACATATTATTTAATAATTGTTTATATTTGTTAATTTTTGTCCTTTTCGTCTAGTGGTTAGGACATCGCTTTTTCAAGGCGAGAACAGGGGTTCGAATCCCCTATAGGATGTTTAGTTAATAGTTCTTAAAAATTTGTATGATCTCAAGAAACATTTTTAGTGTTGTGAAGTTAAGTAATTAAGCGTATATGGTGGATGCCTTGGCAATCAGAGGCGATGAAGGACGTGCTAATCTGCGATAAGTATCGATAAGTTGATAAGAAACATAGAGTCGATAATTTCCGAATGGGATAACCTAATATAATTAATATTATATTATCATTAATTGAATTCATAGATTAATGAAGCGAACTAGGAGAACTGAAACATCTAAGTATCCTAAGGAAAAGAAATCAATTGAGATTCCCTTAGTAGTGGCGAGCGAAAAGGGAACAGTCTAAAGTATATTTTTAAATATTATTATTAGTAGAATAATTTGGAAAAATTAACGATACAAGGTGATAGTCCTGTATATGAAAATATTAATATTTTTTTACTTTGAAAAGTAGAACGAGACACGAGTAATCTTGTTTGAAGATAGGGGGACCATTCTCTAAGACTAAATACTCCTGATTGACCGATAGTGAACTAGTACCGTGAGGGAAAGGTGAAAAGAACCCCGGTTAGGGGAGTGAAATAGAACCTGAAACCGTATACGTACAAGCAGTAGGAGCATGATAGTATTTTACATGTGACTGCGTACCTTTTGTATAATGGGTCAGCGAGTTATATTTGGTAGCAAGGTTAACTTATTTAAGGGAGCCGTAGGGAAACCGAGTCTTTAAGGGCGTTAGTTGCTAGATATAGACCCGAAACCCGGTGAGCTAACTATGAGCAGGTTGAAACTTAAGTAACATTAAGTGGAGGACCGAACTGACTAATGTTGAAAAATTAGCGGATGACTTGTGGTTAGGGGTGAAAGGCCTATCAAACCGGGAGATAGCTGGTTCTCCTCGAAAACTATTTAGGTAGTGCCTTATGAATTAATCTTCTGGGGTAGAGCACTGTTTCAGTTAGGGGATTTTCCGATCTACCAATCTGATGCAAACTACGAATACGGAAGTATTTTATCATAGGAGTCACACATTGGGTGATAAGATTCAGTGTGGAAAGGGAAACAGCCCAGATTGTAAGCTAAGGCCCCTAAATTATAATTAAGTGGGAAACGATGTGGAAAGACTTAAACAACTAGGATGTTGGCTTAGAAGCAGCCATCATTTAAAGATAGCGTAATAGCTCACTAGTCTAGTTCTTCTGCGCGGAAGATGTAACGGGGCTCAAATTATATGCCGAAGCTGCAACAATAATAGTATTGTTTATATTATTGGGTAGAGGAGCGTTCTGTAAGTCGTAGAAGATATATTGTAAAATATATTGGAGATATCAGAAGTGCGAATGCTGACATAAGTAACGATAAAGTAAGTGAAAAACTTACTCGCCGAAAAACTAAGGTTTCCTGTTCTACGTTAATCGGGGCAGGGTTAGTCGATACCTAAAATGAGGCTGAAAAGCGTAGTTGATGGATAACAGGTTAATATTCCTGTACTTGTTATTATTTGTGATGGGTCTAGAAGGAAGTTAGATTAGCTAGGTGTTAGGTAATCCTAGTTTAAGTGTGTAGATAAATATTTGTAAATGCGAATATTTTTAAATATCGAGACATTATGACAATACTTACCAAAGTAAAGTAATTAATACTAAACTTACTGGAAAAAACTCTAAACTATAAATGTAACAAATCGTACTATAAACCGACACAGGTGGTTAGGTAGAGAATACTAAGGCGCTTGAGAGAACTCGGGTAAAGGAACTAGGCAAAATAATGTCGTAACTTCGGGAGAAGACATACTATAATTATGTGTATGAATTTACTTCATAAGCAAAATATAGTTTAAAAGAATAGCTGGCTGCAACTGTTTATTAAAAACACAGCACTGTGCAAACATGTAAGTGGAAGTATACAGTGTGATGCCTGCTCGGTGCCGGAAGGTTAATTGATGAAGTTAAAAGTAAAATTTGAAGCTTTTGATAGAAGCCCCGGTGAACGGCGGCCGTAACTATAACGGTCCTAAGGTAGCGAAATTCCTTGTCGGGTAAGTTCCGACCTGCACGAATGGCATAATGATGGCCAGACTGTCTCTACCCGAGACTTAGTGAAATTGAATTTGCTGTGAAGATGCAGTGTACCTGCGGCAAGACGGAAAGACCCCGTGAACCTTTACTATATCTTGGCATTGGATATTTACTATTATTATGTAGGATAGGTGGGAGACTATGAAGTAAGAACGCTAGTTTTTATGGAGTCATCCTTGAAATACCACCTTTTGATTTTAAGTATTCTAATCATATTCCGTTATCCGGAATTGAGACAATGTCTGGAGGGTAGTTTGACTGGGGCGGTCTCCTCCTAAAAAGTAACGGAGGAGTACAAAGGTTAGCTATTTACGTATAGAAATCGTAATTTTAGTGTAAAGGCATAAGCTAGCTTAACTGCGAGCGTGACAACGCGAGCAGATGCGAAAGCAGGTCTTAGTGATCCGATGGTTCTGTGTGGAAAGGCCATCGCTCAACGGATAAAAGGTACTCCGGGGATAACAGGCTTATACCGCCCAAGAGTTCATATCGACGGCGGTGTTTGGCACCTCGATGTCGGCTCATCACATCCTGGGGCTGTAGTCGGTCCCAAGGGTATGGCTGTTCGCCATTTAAAGTGGTACGCGAGCTGGGTTTAGAACGTCGTGAGACAGTTCGGTCCCTATCTGCCGTAGGCGTAGGAAACTTGAAGGGAGCTGCTCCTAGTACGAGAGGACCGGAGTGGATATACCTATGGTGTACGGGTTGTTATGCCAATAGCATTGCCCGGTAGCTAAGTATACAAAAGATAAGCGCTGAAAGCATATAAGTGCGAAACTTACCCTAAGATAAGGTTTCCCAGAAAACATATGTTTTCCTAAAGGGTTGTTATAGATTATAACTTTGATAGGTCAGATGTATAAGCATAGTAATATGTTGAGCTAACTGATACTAATTACCCGTGAGACTTAACTTCACAACACTAAAAATGTTTTATATTACTGGTAGATTAACTATAATAGAACCACCTGATACCATACCGAACTCAGTAGTGAAATATTATAATTCTGATGGTAGTGTGAGTTTACTCATGTGAGAGTAAGGTTCTACCAGTAATAATCTTTAAATATATAATTTTAATTAGTTAATAAATTATGTATATTAAAATAGGTATAGGTACGATAGTTCAGCTGGTAAGAATATCGGCCTGTCACGCCGAGGGTCACGGGTTCGAATCCCGTTCGTACCGTTATGAAATTTTTTGTTTATTATTTAGTTATTAAATATTATTTATAATTTTAGCGGGAGTAACTCAGAGGTAGAGTGTAATCTTGCCAAGATTAAAGTCAAGGGTCCGAATCCCTTCTTCCGCTTACATACATATGTTTAAAATTTATAAATATTTATTATTAATAAATTATTATTTTATGAATAATATTAATATATTGTCAGAACAAGTAATTAGACATATAGCAGCGGGTGAGTTTCTTACTCATCCTTATTTAATTGTAAAAGAACTAATAGAAAATAGTATTGATGCATATGCTACTGTTATTAAAATATATATAGAAAATAATGGACTACATTTAATACAGGTTAGTGATAATGGAGTAGGTATATCTAAGAAAGATTTATTTTTAGTTCTTGATAGACATACTACTAGTAAGATAGTATCAATAGATGATTTGAATACTTCTATAAGTTATGGATTTAGAGGAGAAGCTTTATCTAGTATTAGTAGTATTTCTTATTTTAGTTTAGTATCAAAGACTTATAGTCAGAGTATAGGATGAAAAATATCGAATTCTTATGATAATTTTTTAAAATATAAGATATTCCCTTCGTCTTGTTTGTTTGGTACGAGTGTGAAAGTAAAAAATTTTTTTTTATATAATAATATCCAAAAAAAATATTGTGATAAAAAAAGTATTTCTTCTTTAAGTGAATGATTATTAATAAAGAAGATATTTTACTGATTTAGTGTAATACACTTACATATTGATTTTTATTTGTATAGGGATAATAAATTACTTAATTTATTTTTATGTAATAAAAATTATAAAGATACTTTTAGAAAAAGAGTAATTAGTATTTATGGATTAAATTTTTATAAATCTTCTGATGAAATATATATTAATAGTAATGATTTTGTGTTAAATGGAATATATAATATATTCCAAAAGAATATTATTGTTCAAGTAATATTTATTAATAAACGGATTATTACTGATAATAATATTGTGATTTTAATAATTAAAAAATTTTTTAGAGAATTTTTTTATAAAGCTGTTTCTTGTTCATATATTTTATTTCTTACAATAAGTAATCAATTAGTTAATGTTAATGTTCATCCTAATAAAAATAATATAGAAATTTTAAATGCAATTAAAATATGTGAATGTATTAATAAACATTTATTATATTACTTTAGTAGAAATAAATATTTTATTAATGAATATAAAAATTTTTTATTTATAAAAGATAAGTATTATTTATCTTTAAATTCAGTTAATAAACATAATAATAAGAAAGCATTAATGAATTATTATATTCATTGTTTTTACCAAAAATTTGGTAATATAATTAACATTATTAATAATAGACATGTGTTAATACAAAAAAAAAATGATCTTTATATTACTGATTTGTTCATTATATATTATTTATATAATAAATATTTAATTAAAATTGTTAATAAAAAGTTTGCTGATAAAATACTATATTTTTCTTTAAAAAAAAATATAAAATTTTCAGTTAATTTTAGTGTGTATTCTAGTTTATTATTTTTATTAAATAAAATTGGTTTTTTTATAAAACAAAAAAAAAATTTTTTATATATTTCTAAAATACCATTATTTTTTTATAACAAAAATTGTGAATATTTATTGATACAATTTATTAATGAGATTGTTCAAAAACAAATAAAATCTTGAAAAAAACAAATATATGTGTTATCTAAATATATCATAAATTATAGTTGTGGTTGGAATAATAAACAAATTATAATTTTACTAATAGAATTTAGTAAATTAATCGATAAATGTTATTTACAAGATAATTTTTTTTATATTTTAAATTTAGAAAAAATATATAAATATTTAATATTTTAATATATATATGTGCAGTAAAAGAAATGTTTTTTGTTTGTTAGGACCTACTGGTATAGGCAAAAGTTATATTGCTATTGAATTATATCATTTATTACCAATTGAAATTATTAATGTTGATTCTTGTAATATATATAAATATATGGATATTGGTACTGATAAACCTTCTAAACAAATTTTAAAATTAATTCCTCATAATTTAATTAATATAATTGATCCTATAGAATATTATTCAGTAAATAATTTTATTTTAGATGTTAAATTTTTAATTAATAAGATTTTTAAAAAAAATAAAATTCCATTATTAGTAGGTGGAACTATGATGTATTATAATGTATTATTTAATGGTTTAATATTATTACCTAAATGTAATTTTCAGATACGTACATATTTATTAAATTTATTAAATATACATGGTAAATATTATTTATATAATTTACTGAAAAAAATTGATTATTGATCATATATTAGATTACATATTAATGATATTAAGCGTATTGTAAGGGCACTAGAAATATATTTGTTAACTGGTAAATCTTTAACGTGATTTTTAAAACAAAATAAATTTATGTTAGATTATAATTTTAAAAAAATAATCTTATTACCTGATAATAAAAATATTTTGGCTAGAAATATTAAAAGTAGATTTGTTTCTATGTTAATAAATGGTTTTGAAGATGAAGTATATATGTTATATACACGTGGTGATCTTACATCTGATATGTTATTTATGAAATGTATAGGATACCATCAGCTTTGATCTTATTTAACAAATAAAATGTCGTATTATGAAATGTTAAATAATAGTATTAGTACAACTTTATCTTTGATAAAAAAACAGTATACATGATTAATGAAATGAAATAAAGCATATATTGTTTTTGTTGATAGTTATAGAAAAGCTGTTAATGCTATTTATACATATATTAATTGTTATTTATAGGATAAATTTTTATAAAGACATGATATTATCTCATTCAGTAATAGCTTTATTTATTTATAATCAGAATAGTAAAAATTCTTATTATTTAGAATTAAAGGAATTTAAGCAATTAATATATAGTGCACGTATACGATATAATTATTTAATGGAAGTTAAAATTAATATACCGAATATTAAATATTATTTAGGATTTGGTATTTTAAATCGTGTTAAAGCATGTGTACTACATTATCAATGTAGTATATTAATAATAAATATTATTTTAAAAGCTAGTCAAGAAAAAAATTTAACAAAATATTTAAATATTTATTTATTAGATAGAACTAGTTTAATTTTAAAAATTTTTGAATTAGGAGCTCATACTTATTATGGTAAATTAAAAGTTAAACTAGCTCAATTAACTTATTTAAGTAGTAGATTAGTACGTAAATGGGTACATTTAGAAAGACAAAAAGGAGGTATACGTAATATATTAGGTCCAGGAGAAAAACAAATAGAATTAGATAGAAGAATAATAAAGAAACAAATTAAGTCTATTAATGTGAAATTAAAAAAAATTATTTTACAGAGAGAAAAGAGTATTAAATTACGGAATAAATTTCATATTCCAATGATTTCTTTAGTAGGTTATACAAATTCTGGTAAATCAACATTATTTAATGTATTAACTAATTCCCATTTAGATATTAATAATACTTTTTTTACTACATTAGATACTTATAATAAAAAAATTATATTTCCTCATGTTAAGGATTTAATTTTGTTGTCTGATACTGTAGGATTTATTCATAATTTACCTGAAAATATTTGGAGTGCTTTTAGCAGTACATTAGATGAAATTCGTTATTCTTTTTTGATTTTACATGTAATAGATGTGTCAAATATATATTTAAATTATTATATTAATATAGTTGAAAAAACATTAAGAAAAATTAATATAGATTATAATATACCTGTAATACAGATAATGAATAAAATTGATAAAATTAATGGATTAACTAAAAATATTGAGTATAAATATAATTCTTATTTACCGTATAGAATATGGATTTCAGCTAAATATAAAATAGGCATAGATTTAATTTGTAAAATATTTCAAGATTATTATAATAGTACTAAAGAAAAATATTATTTTATATTAAATAGATTTAATGCTAGTTTAATTAGAAATTATATATATAGTCAGAATTTTATTTTTAAAGAACATTATATTCATGAAGAAAAATATATTTTTGTTGTGTTTATTAATCAATTAGATTTATTAAGATTATATAAACGATATCCTTTTTTAAAATTTTCTATATAAAGAGTCTAATAAATATAGATATATGAAAAATATTGTATATGGTTTTCATGTAGTGTATCAATTATTATTATCTAAAGCAGAATATATATATTTTTTATATATTGTGTATAGTAATAAAAAAAAAATAAAAAATTTAGTTAGATTAGCTTTATCTAAAAATATACGAATACGTTATCTTACTAAAAAAACAATTAAGAATTATTGTCCAAGTAAATATAAACATCAAGGTATTTTGGCATATATAAAAAATATTAATTTTAGTATTAGTGAAAAAAAATTTTTTTTTTTAATTACTAATATAAAAAAATTTTTTGTTTTAGTTTTAGATAAGATGAATAATCCTTATAATTTAGGTGCTTGTATTCGTACTGCAGTTGCAGCAGGAGTAAATTTAATTATTTTAAGTAAATACCATAGTGTTTCATTAATGAATCATATTGTACAAAATGTTTCTACTGGAAGTATATATCAGATTAAATTTTATATTGTTGTTAATGTAAGCAATGTATTGCGTGTTTTACGTACTAAATATTTTTATATTATTGGAACATGTACTCAATCACCTATAAATCTTTATAAATATTCTTTTAATTTAATTAAATTAAAATTATTAGTATTAATATTAGGTAATGAAGAGAAAGGTATGCAAAGAAATCATAAAAATATATGTCATGTTGTTGTGAAAATACCTTTAAAGAAATGTATTAATTCTTTAAATGTTTCAGTAGCTAATGGAATAATAATTTATGAGTTATTAAGATTACAGTTATTAAATGTCTAAGATAAGATATCACCTTTTTTAAAAAAGGTAGGATTAGCGTTTATTAAATCTAATATAGATATTTTTTTGCAATTATTAAATTGTAATTTTAATATCTGTATATTATATTTTTTCGTAATAATTATTAAATTTTTAGAAGAAATATTTTTGATATATCCTGGTTTATATGTTTTATAATCAGAATTTTTAATAATTTTAATTTTTCATAATATAATTTGTCTTTTTTTATAATAAAAATAAGTTTTAGGTCATTTATAAAAAGCTCTAATTTTATTTTTAATTTGAATAGCATTATCATATAATCAATTAATTACACCATCTTTTTTAGTTAATTTATGTGTATATGTATGAGGTATATTGTTATATAATTTTATATATTTTACAAATTTATAATTATATTTATATATAATGTTAAGTAGTTTTACTAAAATAAAAATGCCTAATTTTTGTATTTTATAACTTAAACTTATATAAGTATCTTTTTTAGTTATATGTATACTTTTTTGATAAAGTATTAAACCATCATCTAAAAATTGATTAATTTTAATAAAAGTAATACCTGTAGTTTTTTGATTATTTAATAATGTATATTGTATAGGAGCTGGTCCTTTTCATTGAGGTAATAATGAAGCATGTAAATTAATACAACCATATTTAGGTATATTAAATATAGATTTCGGTAATAAATATTTATATGATATTATAATCATAAAATCTAATTTTAGTTTTTTAAAATGATTTTTATATTTAATAAGTTCTTCAATACTATTAGGAGTATATAGATAAATATAGTATTTATTTGCTATGTTTTTAATATATTTATATTCTATTTGTTTTGGACTAGTAACTATTCCTTTAACCTGAAACAGTTTATTGTTTAATATATGTTCAATGAAATAAAAAGCAAAAGATGTATTTCCTAAGAATAAAACTTTAATATGTTTTTTAGATATATACATAAATTATATATAATCAATAATTAATAAACCATTTAAATGGTCTATTTCATGTTGGATACAAATAGACAATAATCCTTGAGCATGTAAATACATTTTTCTCCCTGTTTTATTATAAGTAGAAAGAATTATAGAATTATATCTTTTAATTTTAATAGAGTAATTCGGAAGTGATAGACATTGTTCTTTGCTTATAATATGTCCTGATTGATGTAAAATATTAGGATTAATTAAAGTTAATTGATGAGTTTTATTATTAGAAATATCAATAGTAATAATAGATTGATTTATATTAATTTGTATAGCTGCTAGTCCTATAGCTTTGTAATAATACATAGTATTAAACATATGTTTAATACATTTGTTTAATTTTTGATCAAATAGGAGTACTGGTTTAGTTTTATGTCTAAGGGTTTTATTAGGATGCACTAAAATTTTTGATATGGACATACGTATATTAATATAAGTAATAAGTTATATATATATGAAAAAGATATACCCAAAGTGGGACTCGAACCCACATAGTTATATATTAACTGAGGGATTTTAAGTCCCTTGTGTCTACCTTTCCACCATTTGGGCTTAATGATTAATGAAATAAGGCGTGTTCCGGAATTGGACCGGATTAACTGGATTTGCAATCCATTACATAACCATTCTGTCAACACGCCGTATGTATTACATATTACATATAAATATATTGTTATTATATAATACTTTTTTTTTTATTGATAGTATATTTTATTACATTTATACTTAGATAAAAATAGTGTATTTTTTTATTCTTAAAAGAATAAAAAATAATAAATTTGGTTTTAAAATAAGTATATATTAATAAAAATTAAGTATAATTATTAAATTTAATTAAGTTATTATGGTATTTCTATTTATTAAAAAATATTTATGTCTACTATAAATCAATTAGTACGTAAACATCGTATTCGTAAAAAAATTAAAAGTAATGTACCAGCTTTAGAACAATGTCCACAAAAAAAAGGGGTATGTATACGTGTATATACGATTACTCCTAAAAAACCTAATTCAGCTTTACGTAAAGTTTGTAGAGTTAGATTAACAAATGGTTATGAGATAACAGCTTATATAGGTGGTGAAGGTCATAATTTACAAGAACATTCTATGGTTTTAGTAAGAGGAGGACGAGTAAAAGATTTACCTGGTGTTCGTTATCATGTAGTGCGTGGTACATTAGATTGTCTAGGAGTAAAAAATAGAAAAACTTCTCGATCTAAATATGGTGTTAAATTAAATTAATTTTGTAAGTAATAAATAGGTATTTATATGTCACGTCATTATATTACGAAAAAACGTGTGTTTAAAAAAGATTTAATTTTTAATTCATTTTTAGTATCAAAATTTATTAATTTATTAATGAAGAATGGGAAAAAAACAGTAGCACAAAAGATTTTATATAATGCTTTAGATTATGTAAGTAATAAATTAAAAAAAAATAAAATAGAGTTATTAGAATGAGCTATTAATAATGTTAAACCGGTAATTGAAGTTAAATCTCGTAGGGTGGGTGGAACAACTTATCAAATACCTATAGAAATAAGAACTATACGTGGTTATACTTTAGCAATACGTTGAATTATTTTAGCTGCTCGTCAAAAAAAAAATAATAATATGTCATGAAATTTAGCAAATGAATTAATAGAAGCTATACATAAAAGAGGATATGCTTTTAAGAAACGTGAAGATATACATCGTATGGCGGAAGCTAATAAAGCTTTTGCGTATTATAGATGATAATACATTATATGTAAATATAAAGTTAAATAGACTTTATATTAAGGAGAAATAAATGTCACGTAAAACCCCTATTATGTATTATCGTAATATAGGTATTAGTGCACATATAGATGCAGGTAAAACTACTATTACAGAGCGTATATTATTTTATACTGGAGTGAATTATAAGTTAGGTGAGGTACATAAAGGTACAGCTACTATGGATTGAATGGCTCAAGAACAAGAAAGAGGTATAACTATTACTTCTGCGGCTACTACAGTCTTTTGGAATGGTATGTATAAACAATATCAAGAGCATCGTATTAATATAATTGATACTCCAGGACATGTAGATTTTACTATAGAAGTAGAAAGATCTATGAGAGTTTTGGATGGTGCTGTGATGGTATATTGTGCTGTAGGTGGAGTACAACCACAATCAGAAGCAGTTTGAAGACAAGTAGTGCGTTATAATGTTCCTCGTATTGCTTTTGTGAATAAGATGGATCGTATGGGAGCTAATTTTTTTATGGTAGTACAACAATTAGCAAAAACTTTTAATACAAATAATATTGTATTACATATTCCTATAGGAATAGAAAATAGTTTTATTGGTTTAGTAGATATAGTGTCTATGCAATCTATTTATTGGACACATACAGATCAAGGAGTTACTTATAAAACTACTAATATTATTCCTCAAGATTTATTAAATATTGTTAATATTTGAAGATTAAAATTATTAGAATTTATTGCTGATATATCTGATGATTTTATGTCTAAATATTTAAATGAAATACCATTAACTATACAAGAAATTAAAATTGCTTTACGTAAGCAAGTTTTACTCAATAATGTTCTTTTAATAACATGTGGTACAGCTTTTAAAAATAAAGGGATACAATCTTTGTTAGATGCTATAATAGATTATTTACCTTCACCTAGTGATTTAAATGAAATACAAGGTCATAATATTAATCGTAAATTTTCTATTGTACGAAAAATATCTGATGATCAACCTTTTACGGCATTAGTATTTAAATTAGCTAATGATCCTTTTGTAGGTAATTTAACATTTTTACGTATTTATTCAGGTTTTATTAAAACAGGTGATACTATTTATAATAGTAGTCAAAAGAAGTATGAACGTATAGGTCGTATAGTACAGATGCATGCTAATAAAAGAGAGGAGATAAAAGAAGTATATGCAGGTGATATTGCAGCTTTTATAGGATTAAAAGATATTTTCACTGGAGATACATTATGTGATGTGAATCATCCTATTCTTTTGGAAAAAATTAAATTCCCTGTACCGGTTATTTCTATTGCATTATTGCCTGTTACAAAAAATGATTTTAAAAAAATGGGTGTAGCTTTATCTCGTTTATCTAAAGAAGATCCATCTTTTAAAAGTACTTATGATATTGAATCAAATCAAACTATTATTTCAGGTATGGGAGAATTACATTTAGATATTATTGTGGATCGTATGAGACGTGAATATAATGTAAATGCTAAAATAGGTAAGCCAGAAGTAGCTTATAGAGAGACTATTTCTAAAACTGCTTTTAATATTGTAGGTAAATATATTCGGCAAACTGGTGGTAGAGGACAATATGGTCATGTAGTAATAGATTTAATTCCTTTATCTGTAGAAGAATATAGTAAATCAGATAACGGATATATTTTTGTTAATGATATTAAAGGTGGTGTTATACCGAATGAATACATACCAGCTGTAGATAAAGGTATAAGAGAACAATTAAAGTCTGGTCCTTTAGGTGGTTATCCTGTAATTAATATAAAAGTTAGATTATATGATGGATCTTATCATGAAGTAGATTCTTCAGAGATAGCATTTAAAATGGCAGCTGCTATAGCTTTTAAAGAAGCTTTCTTAAAAGCATGTCCTTTATTATTAGAGCCTATAATGTATGTAGAAGTAGAAACACCAGAATTGTATGTAGGTGATATAGTAGGAGATTTAAATCGTAGAAGAGGTTTAATAGAAGAAATCAAAGATGTTAGTTTTGGTAAATTAGTAAAATCTTTTGTACCATTATCTGAAATGTTTGGTTATGCTACAGATTTAAGATCACAGACACAAGGAAGAGCTATTTATACTATGTTATTTCATAATTATAAAATAGTACCGGAGTTAGAGAAAAATAAAGTATTAAAAATTAAATAAGTTAATGATTAAATATGTAATTAATATATGTCAAAATAAAATATAGGATATAAAAATGGCTAAAGAAAAATTTGATAGATCTAAAATGCATTTAAATGTAGGTACTATAGGTCATGTAGATCATGGTAAAACTACTTTAACATCTGCTATAACTACAGTTTTGTCAAAAAAATATGGTGGTAAAGCTTGTACTTTTGAACAAATTGATAATGCTCCTGAAGAAAAAGCTCGTGGTATAACTATTAATACTTCTCATGTGGAATATGATACTTTAATTAGACATTATGCTCATGTTGATTGTCCAGGTCATGCAGATTATATTAAAAATATGATTACTGGAGCAGCTCAAATGGATGGAGCAATTTTAGTGGTAGCAGCTACTGATGGACCTATGCCACAAACACGTGAACATATTTTATTAGCACGTCAGGTGGGTGTTCCTTATATTATAGTGTTTATGAATAAATGTGATATGGTTGATGATCCTGAGTTATTAGAATTAGTTGAAATGGAAATTAGAGATCTTTTATCTCAATATAATTTCCCAGGTGATAAAACACCTATTATTCAAGGATCAGCATTAAAAGCATTAGAAGGAGATAAAAAATGAATAGATAAAATTTTAGATTTAGCAGATATTTTAGATAAATATATTCCTAATCCTAGTAGAAATATTGATAAACCTTTTTTGTTACCTATAGAAGATGTTTTTTCTATTTCAGGTAGAGGTACAGTAGTTACTGGAAGAATAGAGCAAGGTATTATTAAAGTTGGAGAAGAAGTAGAAATTGTAGGACTTCGTGATACTATAAAATCAATTTGTACTGGGGTAGAAATGTTTCGTAAATTATTAGATGAAGGTAGAGCTGGTGAGAATGTAGGTATTTTATTACGAGGAATTAAAAGAGAAGAAATAGAAAGAGGACAAGTTTTATCTAAGCCTAATACTATTAAACCTCATACTATTTTTGAAGCTGAAGTATATATTTTGACTAAAGAAGAAGGTGGTAGACATACTCCTTTTTTTAATGGTTATAAACCTCAATTTTATTTTAGAACTACTGATGTTACAGGTACAGTAAAATTATCTAAAGAGATTGAAATGGTTATGCCTGGTGATAATATTAAAATGGTGGTAGAGTTATTTAATCCTATTGCGATGAATGTTAGTTTACGTTTTGCTATACGTGAAGGTGGTCGTACTGTAGGTGCTGGATTAGTAAGTAATATTATTACTTAGTAAGTTTATTATTTATTGATATGTTATATATATTTTCATAATTATATATTTTTTATATGTTTGTATTATGTTATTTATGAAAAATCAAAGAATTCGTATTAAGCTAAAAGCTTTTGATTATCGTTTAATAGATAAATCTACTTATGATATTGTAAGAACAGCTAAAAAAACGGGAGCACAGGTACGAGGTCCTATACCATTACCTACAAGTATAGAAAAATTTACTGTGTTAGTTTCACCTCATATAGATAAAGATTCACGTGATCAATATGAAATAAGAACACATAAACGTTTAATTGATATAGTAGATCCGACTGATCGTACAGTAGATGCTTTGATGAAATTAGATTTAGCAGCTGGTATTGATGTACAGATTAGTTTAAGTTAATAATATTTTATGGGAGTAATATAAATAATGATTGCATTAATAGGAGTCAAGGTAGGTATGACTCATATATATGATATGAAGTATAATTTTATACCAGTTACTGTTATTAAAGTATATAAAAATATTATTACACAGATTAAAACTGTGATTCGTGATGGGTATAAAGCTACTCAAATTATGTTAGAGTTACCTATTAAAAAAGTATTTTCTAAGTTATCTGTAAAAGATAGGTATAAAAAGAAATGTAAATTATGAGAGATTTCTTATCATGATATTATTCATAAATATGTAGGGCAGAAATTAGATGTTAGTATTTTTAAAGATGTTAAAAAAATAGATGTTATTGGTATTACTAAAGGAAAAGGATATGCAGGTACTGTAAAAAAATGGCATTTTGCTATGCAAGATAAAACTCATGGTAATTCATTATCTCATCGTGTACCTGGATCTATAGGGCAAAATCAAACTCCTGGTAGAGTTTATAAAGGTAAAAAAATGTCTGGTCGTATGGGTGGAGTAAAAAGAACTATATTATCATTATCTGTACTAGAAGTTAATATACCTCATAATTTTATTTTAGTTAAGGGTTCTGTCCCAGGTAATAAAGGTCATTATGTATATATACGTACATCTATTAGAAATTTTACAAAGGAACTATAATGTATATAGTTACACAGGATACTCAAGAAAAAATTAATTTATCTGATCAAATTTTTGGTTGTAACTTTAATATGCCATTAGTACATCAGATAGTTACATTATATCAAAATAATAATCGAAAAAATATTTCTGCGCAAAAAACACGATCTTTAGTTAAAGGGTCTAAGTGTAAACCATGAAAACAAAAAGGTACAGGTAGAGCTCGAGCTGGTACTAAAAAAAGTATTATATGACGTAAAGGAGGTGTAGCATTTACTAATGCTAATACTAATTATTATAGTAAAATTAATAAAAAAATGTATAGAAATGCTTTAAAAAGTATTTTTTCTCAATTAATTAGAACTTCACGTTTACATGTTTTTCAACAATGAAATATTGTTTTACCTAAAACTAAATTATTAGTAGAAAAAATAAAATTTTATCAATGGGATAGTGTTTTATTTATTTTATTACAGATCAAAAAATATTTTTTATTAGCATCACGTAATTTATATTACGTTTGTTTATGTACTATCAATCATATTAATATATTAAATTTATTTCGTTATAGTCATATTATACTTACTATAGATAGTATTAAAATTCTTGAACGTTTATTAAGTTAATTATGAAACATAGAAATGTGTATTTAAATATATTATTAAAACCTTACTATTCTGATAAGATTATATTACTTTCAAAAATTAAAAATGTAATTGTTTTTAAAGTAAGTAGATATATTAATAAAATTCAGATTACTCAAGTAGTAAGTAAAATTTTTAATGTACAAGTTAAAAAAATTTGTATTTTAAATGTTAAACGAAAAAAAATACGTTCTTCTAATAGAATAGGTTATATTAAAGGTTGGAAAAAAGCTTATATTTATTTAGATAAACAATCATCTATACCTTTATATAATTTTCAAAAATAGTTATTTATTATGAGCAAAATACTTAAATATAAACCTATTACTCCGGGATATAGACATAAAGTACATATTTATAATCCTTATTTATATAAGGGACATAGTTATAATATTTTAACAAAAGGAATAAAACGTAAAAGTGGGCGTAATAATCAGGGGCGTATTACTGTTAGACATATAGGTGGAGGAGCTAAATATAAATATCGTAAAATAGATTTTAAAAGAAATAAATATAATATTATAGGTTATTTAAAATATGTAGAATATGATCCTAATAGATCAGCATATATAGGTTTAATAATTTATATAGATGGTGATAAAAGGTATATTTTATATCCTAAAAATTTATGTATTAAAGATAGTGTAATTTCTGGTGTATCTGTGTCCATTAAAATTGGTAATCATTTACCTTTATCTAGTATACCAATAGGTACTTATATACATAATGTTGAATTATATCCAGGTAGAGGAGGTCAATTAATAAGATCAGCTGGTTCTTATGCTATTTTAGTTTCTAAAGAAAATAAATATGCATGTATTAAATTACGTTCTGGAGAATTAAGAAAAATTTTATTAATTTGTAAAGCTACTATAGGGTGTGTAGGATATTCAAAATATTTATTAAGAGAATTAGGTAAAGCTGGTACTTCTCGTCATTTAGGGATAAGACCTACTGTCCGTGGTACAGCTATGAATCCTATAGATCATCCACATGGTGGGGGTGAAGGACGTAATTTTGGTAAACATCCTGTTACTCCTTGAGGAATATCTACTAAAGGTTATAAAACTCGTAATAATAAACGTACTAATAAATATATTATTAAATCACGACATAGTAAATAAATAGTAAAATATATTTTTTTTTTATAAAAAGTAAGGATATATATATGAGTAGATCTTTAAAAAAGGGGCCATTTATTGATATACATTTATTAAAAAAAATTAAATCTGCTATAAATAGTAATAATAAAAAACATTTAAAAACATGGTCACGACGTTCTACTATTTTACCTGAAATGATAGGTTTTACTATAGAGGTACATAATGGTAGGAAACATATACCTGTTTATATAACAGAAGAAATGATAGGTCATAAATTAGGAGAATTTGCTCCTACTAGAACTTATAAAGGTCATGTAACTTTAAATAAGAAACTTAATAAAGTTTAAATTATATTATTTAGGGAATTATATTAACAGATGAAAGCTATACATAAATATGCTAAAATGTCAGCACAGAAATTACGTTTGGTAGCTAATTTAATTAGATCAAAATATATTTTTATAGCAGTACGTATATTAACTTTTACTCAGAAAAAAGCTTCATTTTTAATATTAAAAGTTTTAAAATCAGCTATTGCTAATGCAAAGTATTTTAAAAAAGATATACAAAAAATGAAAATTGTACAAATTTATATTCATAAAGCTACTAATACTAAACGTATGATAGCTAGAGCTAAAGGTAGAGTAAATTATATTACTAAACGTACTAGTCATATTTATATTCAATTAGGTATGTAATTATTAGGTTAAGGGAATTATATTCATGGGACAAAAGGTTAATCCTAATTTAATTAGATTAGGTATAGTTAAATCATGAAATTCTATTTGATATGCACATAAAGAACTTTTTGCTATTAATTTATATAATGATTTTTTAATTAGAAAAATGTTATATAAGAAATTATTTAATGCATTAGTTTCTAAGATTATTATAGAAAGATTAGTAAAAAATATTAAAATTACTATTTATACAGCTCGTCCTGGAGTTATTATAGGTAAAAAAGGAGAAGATATAGAAAGATTAAGAATATTAATTATGCAATTAACTAAAGTACCTACTCAAATTAATATATTAGAGATACGTAAACCTGAATTAGATGCTAAATTAGTAGCAGTTAATATAGCTACGCAATTAGAAAAACGTTTAATGTATCGTAGAGTAATGAAAAGAGTAATTGCTAATGCTATACGATTAGGTGCTTTAGGTATTAAAGTAGAAATTAATGGTAGATTAGGAGGTACGGAAATAGCACGTACTGAATGATATAGAGAAGGTAGGGTTCCTTTACATACTTTAAGAGCAGATATAGATTATAGTATATCTCAAGCATATACTAATTATGGGGTAATAGGAATTAAAGTATGAATATTTAAAGGAGAAATTTTAGATAAAATGATATTAGCTAATTTTTCTTTATCTCAGACAAATTCTTCTATTATTAATAAATTTACTTCTCAAAAACGTTTTTAAATATAGTCATTTTTGTTAAGATTTATATAAATTATGTTAATGCCTAAAAAAACTAAATATCGTAAAGTTCAAAAAGGTCGTAATAGAGGTTTTTCTAATAGTACACAAATTTGTTTTGGTACTTATGGTTTGAAGGCTATTACTAGAGGGAGATTATCTTCTAAACAAATTGAAGCTGCTCGTCGAGTTATAGCTCATTCAGTAAAACGACAAGTAATAATATGAATTAGGATTTTTCCTGATAAACCTATTACTAAAAAACCTTTAGAAGTTCGTATGGGTAAAGGTAAGGGCGATGTAGATCATTGAGTAGCTGTGATTAAACCTGGTGCTATATTATATGAAATAGCTGATATTAATGAGAATGTAGCTAAACATGCTTTATTATTAGCAAGTGCTAAGTTATCTATTAAGACAGTTTTTGTTAAAAAAATGTATGGATATGAACATATTACATAATAAGAAGTTAAAAGATAAAAAATATAATTTAAATATAAAATTAATTCTTTTGTATAAAAAAATATTTTTATTACGTTTACAGTTATTTTTAGGTAAATTAAAAAAAACTCATTTATTAAAAACATATAAAAAGAAAATAGCATCTATTAAAACATTCTTACATTTACATAAATAAAAATATATTTATTTAAAATAGTCTAAATATATGTTAAAGAAAAAAAAAATAGTTAGAGGGTATGTCATAAATAATAAGATTCCTAAAACATTAATTATATCTAAGATGGTGATACAGAAACATTTTTTATATGGTAAATTTATTAAGAAATATAGTCGTTTATATGTACATAATAGTTTAAATGTTCCTTGTAAAATTAATGATTTAGTAGAAGTAGTACAAAGTCGTCCATATTCTAAATTAAAAACTTGAGTGTTAACTAAAATTATTAAATAAAAATATTTTTGAGGAGATAAATATGATACAAGAAAGAACATTATTAAATGTAGCAGATAATTCAGGTGCTAAATTAGTAATGTGTATACGTATATTAGGAGGGGGTAATCGTAAATATGCATATATTAATGATGTTATTAAAATAGCAGTAAAATTAGCATTACCTAAAAGTAAAGTTAAAAAAGGTGATGTATTAAAAGCTCTTGTTGTACGTACTAAATATAAATTATTTCGTAAAGATGGTACATATATTCGATTTGATGATAATGCTTGTATATTATTAAGTAATACACATGAACGTTTAATAGGAACAAGAATTTTAGGACCAGTTACTAGGGAATTAAAAGTTAATAAATTTAGTAAAATAGTTTCATTAGCTCCTGAAGTTTTATAAATAAATTTAATATAGTTTATTGAATTATATGAAAAAAAAAACTAAATTACGTCTTAATGATAAAGTAATTATTATTACTGGACGAGATAAAGGGAAACAAGGTTTTATTAAAAAAATATATTTATCTATACAGAAAGTATTAGTAGAGGGTATTAATATAGTTTATAAACATCAGAAGCCTATACCTACTATGAATAATTTAGGAGGTATTCAACGTAAAGAAGCTTTAATAGATATTTCGAATGTAAGTTTATTTTATGGAGAAGATAAATGTACTTTGAGTAAAATAGGATATCAGTATGTTAAAGGTAGTAAAAAAAGGTTTTATAAAAAAAATCGTGTTTTTTTAATTTAATATGTAAGTATAGTATTTATGAGTTATTTATATAAGCAATATAAAGAAATAATTGTACCTCAAATGATAAAAAAATATCATTATTCTTCAATAATGGAAGTACCTAATATTAGTAAAATAGTAATAAATATAGGTATTAAATATAGTGATCATAAATATTTAAAAAATATTCGTGATGATTTACGATTAATTACAGGACAGTTACCTATTTTTACTAAAGCAAAAAAATCTATATCTAATTTTCAATTAAGGAAAGGGGTAGATACTGGATGTAAAATTACATTACGTAAGAAAAATTTGTGAAATTTTTTAGAGAAATTAATTTATATAGTTATACCTCGTATACGAGATTTTCGAGGTATTTCATTAAAATCTTTTGATAAATTTTCTAATTTAAATATTGGTATTAAAGAATATACAGTTTTTCCAGAAATAATATATGATACTCTTAGTAATAGATCTTATGGTTTAAATATTACTTTAGTTACGACATCAAGTAAGAAAAAAGAAGTATTGTATTTATTAAGTTCTTTATCTCTGCCATTTAAATAAAAAATAATTTTATATTATATATATATTAGAAAGATAAGATGACTAAAAAATCTGTTTTAGCTCGTAATTTAAAACGTAAAAAATTAATTCAAAAATATTTTTCACTTAGAATGAAATGAAAAAAAATTATTTCTTCTCCTGAAAGTACTGATATACAGAGATGAAATGCTGTAGTAAAATTACAGTGTTTACCTAGAGATTCTAATAAAAGTCGTTACAGAAATAGATGTTTGCAATCAGGTAGGGCACATGGTTTTTTACGTAAATTTGGATTAAGTCGTATTAAATTTCGTGAGTTAGCTGCACGTGGTGATATACCAGGATTAAAAAAATCTAGTTGGTAAATATCTAATTTAGTAGATACGATAAGTATATTTTCTTAGTGAGGTATAATAAATTTATGAGTATGCAAGATCCTATTTCAGATATGTTTACTTGTATAAGAAATGGACAAATAGCTAAAAAAATTAAAGTCATAACTTTATATTCGTTATTTAAAGTATGTATTTTAAGAGTATTTTTATCTGAAGGTTTTATAAAAAATTATATAATTAGTAATTTTACTAATAAGAAAAAATGTATTTTAATTTATTTAAAATATTTTACTGGAATTCCTGTTATTACTACTTTAACTAGAATTAGTAAGCCAAGTTTACGTATTTATAGAAAAAGTACAGATATTCCTTATATTTTATCAGGTTTAGGTGTAGTAATATTATCTACTTCACATGGAGTAATGTCTGATAAACAAGCTCGTTTTTTAAAATTAGGTGGGGAAATTCTTTGTTACATATATTAATATTAATTAATATATGTGATTAAGTAATAAGTATAAATATGTCACGTATAGCAAAAAAAATAATTTATATACCTTCAGGTGTTAAAGTAAAATACCAGAATAATTTTTTAGTAGTTTCTACAAAAAATAAGAAAAATATATATCAATTAAATAAAAATATTATATTACAGATTATTAATAATACAATACGTATTTGTTATGAAAAATTAACAAAATATTTATGACCTTTAGCTGGAGTAACTAGAACTATTATATATAATATGATTATAGGTGTAACTACAGGATTTGTAAAAATTTTATCTTTAGTAGGTATTGGATATAAAGCAGAATATATTAATAATATATTAAAATTATCTGTTGGATTTTCTCATAAAATAATTTTTACTTTACCTAAAAATATTACATTACAATATAATGAAAGTGAAAATCAATTAATTATTTCTGGTTTTAATAAACAATTAGTAGGTGATGTAGCAGCTCAAATTAGAAGTTTACGTCCTCCTATTCCTTATAAAAAAGGTAAAGGTATTCGATATCTATCAGAAATAGTTAAAATTAAAGAACATAAAAAAAAATTAAAATAACATAATGTTTTTATTTAAAAGGTACATATTTATATATGTGGAATAAAAAACAGTATCGTTTACGTCGAGCTAAAAAATTACGTAATTTATTATATTTAAATAATAAGCTACGTTTAGTTGTTCATAAAACTTCTCGACATATATATGCACAAGTAATATCAGCTGATAATAAATATATTATTACTTCTGCCTCTACAGTAGAAAAAAAAATAAAAAAAAGTTTAAATTATCATACAGGTAATATAACAGCATCTAAATTAATAGGTAAAATTATTGCTTTACGTACTTTAAAAAAAGGTATTACAAATATTGTTTTTGATCGTTCTGGATATAAATATCATGGACGTATTTTAGCTTTAGCAAATGTATTGCGTGAATATCGTTTATTGTTTTAGAATATTAGGAATAAATATTATGAAACATAATAATGTTAATTATATTGAAAAATTAATTACAGTAAATAGAGTATCTAAAACTGTTAAAGGTGGACGAATATTTTCTTTTACGGTTTTAACTGTAGTTGGAGATGGAAAGGGTAGAGTAGGTTATGGATATGGTAAATCACGTGAAGTACCAATAGCTATTCAAAAAGCAGTAGCAAAGTCTCATTCTAATATGATAAATATTGTATTTAAAAAAGGTACTGGTACGATACCTTACGCTATATATGGTCGTTATACTAGTACTATAGTATTTATTAAACCAGCTGTTATAGGCACAGGTATTATAGCTGGAGGAGCTATGAGAGCTATATTTATAGCAGCAGGTGTGCAAAATATTTTAGCTAAAACATATGGGTCTACTAATCCTTTAAATATGATACGAGCAACTTTATTTGCTTTATCTAATATGCAGACTGCGCATTTTATTGCATTAAAAAGAGGTAAAACTATTAAAGATCTTTTAATTTATAAATAAGTTTTTTATTTACAAAAATTAGGATAAATAATGTATTTAAATAAATTACGTTCTTTAAGAACAAAAAAATGTTTTATTAAAAGAGTAGGTCGAGGTATAGGTAGTGGTATAGGTAAAACATGTGGTAGAGGACATAAAGGACAGAAATCACGTGCTGGAGGTAGTAATAACAGAGGTTTTGAAGGAGGACAAACTCCTTTTTATAAACGTATTCCAAAATTTGGTTTTACTACATGTAAAAAATATAAATATGAATTACCTATTCATTTATTAAATAAATTTGTTACTGATACTAATATTGATTTTATTTTATTAAAGAAAACATTTGGTTTTTCAAAAAGAATTAAAATAGTTAAAATTATTAATACTGGAATATTAACTACAAAAATTAATATTATAGATAAAGCAATTCGATTATCATCTAATGTAAGAAATCGAATTAAATTTTTAAATGGAAATATTTGTTATTAAGAGATTTTTAATCATTAAACTAATTTAGTAAATTTATCTTATGAAAAATAATTTTAGTGTATTAATAAATAAATTATTATATGTATTAGGAGGAATATTTATTTTTCGTATAGGTATATTTATACCTATTCCTGGAGTAAATGTAAATTTGTTATATAATATTTTTTCTAAAACACGTAATAGTTTTATTGATTTATTTAATATGTTTTCCGGAGGTTCTTTATTTCATGCTTCCGTATTTGCTTTAGGTATAATGCCTTATATCACTAGTTCTATTGTTATACAATTATTAACTTTTATTTCACCATATTTTATTGATTTAAAAAATGAAGGTGTTCGTGGAAAATATATTTTAAATAAATATACTCATTATTTAACTTTTTTTATAGCTGTAGTCCAATCAATTTTTGTATCAACTACTTTAGTTAAATTAAATAGTAGTCATGAAATACTTTTTAGTTCTCATTTGAGTTTTTGTTTTGTTTCTACTATGTGTTTAGTTACAGGTACTATGTTTTTAGTATGATTAGGCGATCAATTAACAGAATATGGTATTGGTAATGGTATATCATTAATTATATATACTGGTATAATTTCTAATTTACCTTCTATTTTAATACAATTTAAATCTTTATGGATAAGTAATTTTTTTGCTAATATAAAATTAATATGTGTTCTTATATTGATGTTATTAGTTATATATTATATAGTATATATAGAAAGCACTATTAAACGTATACCTGTACACTATCCTAGTCATCGTCAACAATTAGGAAGATATTTTTCATTAGCGTCCCAAAATACTTATTTACCATTAAAATTGAATATAGTAGGTGTTATCCCAGCAATTTTTTCATCTAGTTTTATTATTTTTATTAGTAATTTATTTATATGAATAGCTAATGTAAGTAATATTAATTTATTTAATTTTATTTCTTTATTATTTTCTACTAAACAGGTTACATATATAATCGTATATGTTTCTTTAATTATATTATTTTCCTTTTTTTATGCTACGTTAGTTTTTGATCCTATAGAAACAGCAAATAATTTAAAAAAATCTGGTGCATATATACCAGGTATTAGACCAGGTTTAGATACATCTTTATATATTAATAATGTAATTATGAGATTAACATTGTTTAATATTTTTTATATAATTTTTATTTGTTTATTACCTGAATTTTTACAAGATATTATAGGTTGACCTTATAGTTTTGGTGGTACTACATTATTAATTGTAATTGTAGTAGCTATTGATTTTATAACTCAAATACAAACTTTTTTAATTTCTAATAAATATTTATTTATGTTTAGAAAAAATATTATATAAATAATATTTATGTGAGTTTCATTAATATGAAAGTAAGAGCTTCAGTAAAACGAATATGTCGTTATTGTCATATTGTCAGACGTAAAGGTATAGTAAGAGTATTATGTAGTGTTAATCCTAAACATAAACAACGTCAAGGATAAAGTATTATGGTACGAATTATAGGTGTTGATATACCAGAAAATAAAATTATTTCAGTAGGACTTACATATATTTATGGTATAGGAATATCACGTGCACGTTCACTTTGTAAGAAAAATGATATTCTTTATACAATAAAAGTTAAAGATTTAACAGATGATCAAGTAAAATGTATTAGATTTAGTTTAAATAAATTTATATTAGAAGGAGATTTACGTAGAGAAAAGATGTTAAATATTAAAAGATTAATAGATATTAATACATATCGTGGTTATAGACATCGTAAAGGATTACCTGTAAGAGGTCAAAGAACTAAAACTAATTCTAAAACATGTAAAAAAATGATGTATGTAAAACAAAAATAATTTTTTAATACTATTATGATAAAAAATATAAAAAAATCAGTTCAGATAAAATCTAAAAAGAAAAAAATTAAAATTTTAGAAGGATTAGTATATATACATGCTTCATTTAATAATACTATTATTAGTTTCACAGATATTCAAGGAAATGTATTAGGATGAACTACTTCTGGTGGTGTAGGATTCCGAGGATCACGTAAGTCTACTCCTTTTGCTGCACAGATAGCGACTAGTAAATGTACAGTTTTAATGAAGGAATATGGTATACAAAATATTAAAGTGATGATTAATGGTCCAGGACCAGGAAGAGAATCTAGTGTAAGAGCATTAAATGTAGCTGGTTTTCATATAACTGATATTATTGATGTGACTCCTATTCCTCATAATGGATGTCGTCCACCTAAAAAAAGACGTATTTAACAGATATCAGAAACCTAATATTAAATTAGTATTATTTGTTATTTAATGAAATATATATAGTGATAATATGAGTAAATATTTAGGGCCTAAATTAAAATTAAGTCGTAGTTCAGGTGTAGATTTATTTTTAAAATCATCTTTACGTGAGATAGAAAGTAAATGTAAAATTAATCATTTACCTGGTATACATAGTTATAGAAAAAGACGTATGTCAGAGTATAATATACAATTACGAGAAAAACAAAAAATACGTCGTATGTATATGATTACTGATAGACAATTATCTAACTATTATAAAAAAGCTTTAAAATTACATAGTAATACAGGTGAAATTTTATTACAATTTTTAGAACGTAGATTAGATAATATAG
The DNA here is from genome assembly GCA_036689535.1 of Candidatus Stammera capleta. Lineage (GTDB taxonomy): Bacteria > Pseudomonadota > Gammaproteobacteria > Enterobacterales > Enterobacteriaceae > Stammera > Stammera capleta_AK. Next base: position 58,026 of record CP144850.1, read on the forward strand.
TATATAGAATGGGATTTGCTACTACTCGTTTAGATGCTCGTCAGTTAGTAAATCATAAGTTAATTATGGTTAACAATCATATTGTTAATATTCCTTCTTATTTAGTATGTGTTAATGATTGTATTCAAGTTAGGGAAAAAGCTAAAAATTATAAACGTATTATATATTCTAAAGATTTATTTAATAGTAAAGCTATTCCAGTATTATGATTAGATATTGATCTTATTAAATTAGAAGGACGAGTTAAATTATTACCTTTAAGAAATATGTTATCTTCAGATATTAAGGAAAAATTAATTATAGAATATTATTCTCGTTAATAATATGATAGGAGTATATAAATGTGAATTTTTTAAAACCTAATTTTGTTAAAATTATATCACTTGGTAAAAATTATTCTAAAATTATATTAGCTCCTTTTGAAAGAGGGTTTGGACATACATTAGGAAATGTATTGAGACGTATTTTATTATCTTCTATTAGTGGAGCTGCAGTTACTGAAGTAGAAATAGCAGGTGTATTACATGAATATAGTGTAAAAAAAGGAGTACTGGAAGATATTGTAGAAATTATTCTTAATTTAAAAAAATTATGTATTAAATTACATTCTACTCATGTGGAATCTTTTTTATATTTAAATAAAACAGGTATAGGTCCTGTGTTAGCATCAGATTTGTTACATCAAGAAGAGGTAGAAATAATTAATCCTGGACATATTATTTGTCATTTAACTGATATAAATACTCATATTGATATGAGGATTAAAGTACAAACAGGTATAGGATATGAGTCTGCTTTATATAAAAAAACATTAGATACTAATCTTAATAAGACTATAGGAAAAATTTATGTAGATTCTTTGTATAGTCCTATTAAAACAGTTACTTATAAAGTAGATGCTACTCGGGTTAAACAACGTACAGATTTAGATAAATTAAGTATGTATATTAAAACTAATGGTACTATTAATCCAGAAGAAGCAATACGTAAATCAGCTACTATATTAGTAAATCAATTACAATCTTTTATTAATTTAGAGTTAATGGATAAAAAAAAAATTATAGTAGAGGAAAAAAAAGAAGTTTTAAATCCTGTTTTATTACAATCAGTAGATGATTTAGAATTAACAGTTCGTTCAGCTAATTGTTTGAAAGCTGAATTAATACATTATATAGGTGATTTAGTCCAAAAGACAGAAATTGATTTATTAAAAATGCCTAATTTAGGTAAAAAATCTTTAGCAGAAATTAAAGATATTTTATTTACTAAAAATTTAACTTTAGGTATGAAAATAGATAATTGACCTCCTGTAGAGTTATTAAAAAAAAAATAGTAATAATTTCTTAATTATTTTGTATACTATAATTACAAGGATAATATGTATTCACGTAAATTAAATAGAACTAAAAAACATCGTCAGTTAATGTTTATGAATATGATGAATTCCATCATTTTATATGAATATATAAAAACTACATTATATAAAGCTAAAGAAGTAAGTAGTTTATTAGAAAAGTTAATCCAAAAAGCAAAAGTAAATAGTATTGCTAATAAAAAAAAAATATTTTCTGTATTACGACAAAAAATAACTGTACATAAATTACTATATGTAATTATACCTCGTTTGAATAATAGAATAGGTGGATATACACGTATTATTAAATGTGGTTATCGTAAAGGAGATTGTGTTTTAATGGCTTATGTAGAGATTCTGGGGCGTGTTAATAAATAATTTTATGTAAAATATTTTTATTAATATATAATACTTAAATGTATTTTTATTGGTAACATAATTATGTGTAATGATCATATTTTTTGGATGGAATATTCTTTATACTTAGCAAGTAAAGCAGAAGAAAATTATGATATTCCTGTAGGATCAGTAATAGTTTATAATAATGTATTGCTTTCTGAAGGATGAAATCAATCTATATGCAAAAATGATATTACTTTACATGCAGAAATTGTAGCTATTCGTAAAGCTACTTTATTAGTAAATACGCATATTTTACAAAAGACTTCTATTTATGTTACGTTAGAGCCATGTTTAATGTGTTTAGGTGCTATTATTAATGCTAAAATTAAAAATTTATATTATGGTGCTCAAAATAAATTATTTTCTGTAAAATCTTTTATGAAAAATTTTTATCATTATTATAATATTAATATTATTTCACATATTTTAGAAGCAAGATGTGTATCTAAAATAAAAAATTTTTTTTTAAATCGTTGTAGAAAAAATATATATAATTAATATATAGATTTTTATCTAGTTGGTTGTTTATATTTTAGTTATTAGAAAATTATAAGTAATAAAAATAATGTGTACATTACAACAATTAATTATGAAATTAAATAAATATTGGGAGTCAGTAGGTAGTATTATTATGACTCCTTTAGATTTAGAAATAGGAGCAGGAACTTTTCATCCTATTACATTTTTTAATGCTATTCAATGTAAAACTCGTATATTTACATCTTATATTCAATGATGTAAACGACCTACTGATAGTAGATTTTATTTAAATTATTATAAACTTCCCCAATATTATCAATATCAGGTAATTATGAAGCCTTCTGTTAATAACATGCAAATGTTATATCTAAGTTCATTACAATATTTAGGATTAGATTTAAATAGTAATGAAATACGTTTTATTGAAGATAATTGAGAAAATCCTACTTTAGGGGCTTATGGAAGTGGTTGAGAAATAAGATTAAATGGTATGGAAATTACGCAATTTACTTATTTTCAACAAATGGCTGGTCTTCCATGTATACCTGTTATGGGAGAAATCACTTATGGTATAGAGCGTTTAGCTTTATGTTTACAAGGTAAAAAGAATATTTTTGATTTAATTTGAGATAAAAATATTAATGGTTATATAACATATAAAAAGTTTTTTTTTCAATGTAATAAAGAAAATTCTGATTATAATTTACGAGATGCTGATATTTCTTATTTATTAAAAATATTATTATTATATGAAAAAGAATCAGTGAGATTATTAAAATTATTAGTGCCATTACCATTAGTAGCTTATAATTATGCATTAAAAATAGTTCATTATTTTAATATTCTGGATGCAAGAAATTTTTTTTCAGATTTATATAAACAACATTTTATGTTACGTATAAGAAAATTATTTCTTAAAATCGCTGTTGTTTATTTAAATAAGAAGAATAAATACTAAATATAATATTAAAGATATATAAATATATGTATAGAAAAAATACTAGTTACCTATTATTAGAAATAGGTATAGAGGAATTACCAGTAGGACAATTATATAATTTAAGTAAAAATTTTTTATACTGGATAAAATATTATTTAAGAAAAGTATATTTTGTTTTTTCTAAAATAAAGTTATTTTTTTCTTTAAGAAGATTATCTTGTTTAATATCTCATATTCATTTAGATATAAGAAGAATATCTTATATTATTACTCATCCAATCATATTATCTCAAGATTGTTATTGAATGACATATTTTACAGAAGTTCATTATTCTTTCTTGTCAAAAAAAATATTATTTAATTTCATAGACATAAATTATATTGAACAAAAAAATATAAACATAATATGTGAAAATATTAGTAATTATATCACATATAATATACCTCAAATACTTTTACAAGTATTAACTATGTTAGTAAAAAATAAAAAAGTTATGAAATGAGGTGATACTAATGTTTTATTTATTAAACCTGTTAGGTATATATTAATATTATTAGATAATATGTATCTTATTACGTCTATTAATTCAATAGTTACTATTTCTTATACGTATTCTAATAAATATTTTAATTTTTTACCAGTTTATCTTAAAAAAGCTATTTATTATGAATGATATTTGTTAAAATATGGAAAAGTTATTATTAATTATAAAAAGCGTTTACAAAAAATATATTCTTCTTTAAATGTATTTATGAATACATATCAATGTTATATATATTATAACAAATTGTATTTATATAATTTAGCTTTATCTGTAGAATATCCTTTATGTCTATTTTGTAAATTTAAAAAACAATATTTAGTAATTCCTCAGGATATTATTATATTTATATTAAGTACAGAATTTCATTATATCAATGTATTTACATTACATAATAAACTTACTAATTATTTTATTGTTATAGTAGATGGTGATTATGTTAATACTAAAAACATTATTCAAGGATATGAAAATATTGTGAATATAATTTTATATGATGTATATAATTCATTTCTTTTGGATAGAAAGATTAAATTTATTACTTATATATATAAATTAAAAAATATATTTTATTATCCTAATTTAGGTACTTTATATGATAAAGTAAAAAGAATGTTGTTTATTTCTCATAAAATAGTTGATTTATTAGATAAAAAAAATGTTATTAATTTTCGTATATTATCTCATCTAATTTTATTATGTAAATGTGATTTAGCAACTAGTTTATGTAAAGGATATACTAAATTAAAAGGTATAGTAGGATCATGTTATTTATATTTAGATAAACTATCATTAGTTATTAGAAGATGAATTGGAGTTATACGGGAATATTATTATCCTCGATTTAATGGTGACTATATTCCTCATAATATTTATAGTGTTATTTTATTTTTAAGTGATAAAATAGATACTATTACTAGTATTTTTATACTACATAAAAATCGTAGTGTTAATTATAACAGTGATCCATATTCTTTAAGGAGATTATCTGCATTAGTAATACAGGTATTAATAGATAATAAATTATCTTTAAATTTGTTTTTATTAATTAAATATATATTACTAAAATATACTGTTTTTTATATAGGAGACTATACTATCTGAGTATCTCAGATATGTAAATTTATTTTTAATCGTACTTTAAATATTTTTTTGCAATTAGGTTATACTAAAAAAATTTTTTTTGCTATAAATAAAAAAGGTAATTATGATATATGAGATATATTATTAAGAATAAAAGCATTGTCTTCATTTATTAAATTATCTTGAGATAAATTTAAATCTTTAATAATGGTTAGTAAACGTATATATATTATTTTACTGAGAGAAAAATATTTATTAAAAGATTATATTTTTCATACTAAATATTTAATTTTAGATACAGAAAAAAAATTATATTATTATAATTTAATTTTAAAGAAAAAGTTTTTTTTGTTAATAGCTCAACGTTCATATTATAAGATATTTTCTTTATTTTATTTATCTTGTAAAATCATTCATGATTTTTTTCTTTATGTTAGATTAGATGTCAAAAATAAAAAATTAAAGAAAAATAGATTATTTTTATTATTTGAGTTACATAATTTTTTTTCTCATTTTATTAAATTTAGTAATTATTATTAGGAATAGTTTTTTTAATAATACCACCACCTATACAAATATTACCTAAATAAAAAACAGCTGATTGTCCTAATGCTATTCCATGAATAGGATATTGGAATATTATTTTATAATATTTGTTATTTTTATGTTTAGGATATATCGTACATCATATTAATTTTTGTTGTTGTGATCTAATTTTAATTTTATAAAAATAGAAAACTTTTTTATTATGTTTAATATGTATGAAATGTATTTTATGTAAATAAATACCATAACTAAATAATTTATTATGCTTATGGTTAGTACTAATTATTAATTGATTAGTGTATATATTTTTATATATTACATAAAAAGGTTTTTGTTTTTTGTTTTTAATATTTAAATTTTTTCTTTGTCCTATAGTATAATAAAATAATCCTTGATGTTGACCTACAATATTATTATTATAGATAATATCTCCTGGTATATCGGGTAAATAATTTTTAATAAATGTCGTAAATTTTTTGTTTCCTATAAAGCATATTCCTGTAGAATCTTTTTTTTGAGCATTAATTAAATTAATATTTTTTGCTATTTTTCTAATTTGATATTTATAATAGTTACCTAATGGAAAAATAAATTTTTTAATATATTTTTGTTTTAATGTATATAAGAAATAACTTTGATCTTTTTGGAGATCTTTACTAGTATATATAATAAAAAGATTTTTTTTTTTAATAGTACGTATATAGTGTCCTGTTGCTATTAGATCATATTGAAAAAATTTTGTTATAAATTTAATTAAGAGATTAAATTTAATTTCTTTATTACATCAAATATCTGGATTAGGTGTAAAACCTTTTTTTAGTTGTTTAAGAAATTTTTTAAATACTTTTTCTCAATATTCATAAGTTAGATCAAGTTGTAAAAAATGAATCTTATATTTAAGACTAATTTTTTTAGCATATAAATAATCTTTGTAAGTATTGCATGTTTTATTAATATTTTTATTATCCCAACATTTAATATAAATACATTGAATAATGGTATATCCTAGTTGTTTTAAAATTCAAATACATACAGCTGAATCAACTCCACCTGATAAACTAATTATTACTTTAATAGGTTTTACTATAGTAAAAATCATATTTTTATATATAACAAATTATAATTATTATTTTTTTTAAAAAAAATAATAATTATGTGATTGAGAAATATTAATTTTTTTATATTAAATAAAAAAGTATTAATTAATATTTTTTTAAAAAAATTAAGAAATTGGTATTTAATAAGTATAAATTATCTTAATATTATTAAATAATATTATATATTATTTAATTAATATTAAATTATAAATATTTCTTATATAGTGAGGAATAAATTACTAATTTTTTGTTATATTATAATTTTTTTATTAATTTTATATATATTATTTATAGTAATATATATTACATATATATTAATAGTTAATTTATATTAACTATAATATAGTAAAATATAAATAAATTATCATCCCAATTAATTATTAATAATTTTATTATTAATGTATTTATAGATATAAAATTATGGCTAAGATTAAATCTGCTATTAAACGTATTAAAATTAATCGACTACGTAATAAAATTAATAATAGTAAAAGATCTATATTAAAAAGATTTTATAAAAAAACTAAACAAGCTTTAGTTATTAAAAATAAGATATTAGCTATTAAATATTATAAAATTTTGCAATCATATTTAGATAAATTTTCATTACAAAATATTATACATTATAATAAAGCATCTCGTTATAAATCAAAATTAATGAAACTGTTAAATTTAATTTATTAAAAATATTTAATTTATATATATTTAAGTCTGAAATTTAATTTACTTTTTAAAAAATATTTTTTTTAAAAAGTAAATTTAATAAAATTATATTAAAAAATATTTATTTTTTTTAATAATAAAAAAATATTTTATATATTGTGTTATTGATATATGTTCAGGTCTGCAATTAGGATTAATTTTTAATTTTGTATAAATATCTTTTTTAATAATAGTTTTTCAATTATTATATATTGTTTTTCTTCTATGTTTAAAAGAGTTATATAAAAAAAATTTAAATTTTTTAATATTTTTTCAGAGATAATATTTTTTTTGAGGTATAAGTTTAATAAAATATGAATTAATTTTAGGTATAGGTGTAAAACAATCTTTATTAACTATGAATAATTTTTTTATATTATACAAGGATTGTATTAATATACTTTTATAAGTATATTTATGATGAGTAGGACATGCTGTTATTGTATCAGCGAATTCTTTTTGTACCATTATAGTAATATCTTTTATGATAGTAAAATATTTAATGCATCAGAAAAGTATTTTATTTGATATATGATATGGGATATTTCCTATAATTCTAATTTTTTTTTTTTTATAAAAAAATAATTTATATAAATTATATTTTAATATATTAATATTAAGTAAAGTAATTTTGGGATTTGGGGATATATGATATTTTTGAACTAATTTTGAATCTAATTCTAGTGTAGTTATATTTTTGATATAAGGAATAATATTTTGTGTTATTTCTCCATGTCCATAACCAATTTCTAGTATATGTTCTTCATATTTAGGATTAATAAATTTAATTAATTTATTAATTAAAATATTATTTGTAATAAAATATTGACCAAGTTTTTTTTTTTATTAATAATATACATGTATATGATATTTCGTTCAGTATATATATGAGATATATATAAAAATATAAAAATAATAAATGTTATTTTATTTATATTATCTATTTGAGATCATAATAAAATATGATTTTTAAAAAAGAAATATATATTTCATATATGTTAAATTTTTATATTATAATTATTAATATGTAATATAAAAGTTTTTTGTTAATTTAATTAATTTTATATATAAAAGTATATACTAAAATAGTAATTTTTATTTATTTATATAAAAAATATATGTCAAAAACTTTTTGTATATATATTTTTATATAAAATTTTAGTATATAAAAAATATATTTTTTATGTATTTTTGTAGTTTTATAAAATTATTTTTATTTTTAAATTTAATTAAATGATTTTATTAAATCATTATAACTTATTTAAGCTAAATTATATATTATGAACAAGTGTTTAGAGTTTTTTTTAAATAATCATCTATATTGGTGTTATTTTTTAATAGCATTAATAATGTTGTTAGAATCTACAGTAATGATAGGTTTATTTTTTCCTAGTACATTATTAATGTTTATGATTGGATTTATGTTAGGTAAAAAAAAACTTAATATTTATTATACTTTATGTGTAAGTATTTTAGGAGCTTTATTAGGTGATATTTTTTCTTACTATTTAGGTACTATATCAAATAAAGATGCGTTCCTTAAGAAATATATAGTAGATAAATATTCATATTTTATTAATAAAATATTATTTTTCCTTAATAAATATAGTTTTTTAACTATTCCTATTAGTAAATTATTTAGTCCTTTAAGATCATTTTTAATGTTTGTATTAGGAATGTTATCATATTCTGTTGAAAAAATTTTTATTCCTGATTTATTAGGAATTATTATCTGAATTATTGTATATTTTATGCCTGGTATTCTAACAGGTGTAGCTGTATCTATACCTAATAGTACTTTTTTTAGTATTCAATTTATATTAATTTTACTATTATTTAGTATGATTTTATATATAGGACAGTATATATATTTTTTTTCAATACGTACAGTACAACATATCAACCAATATTATAAATTAATTAATTTAATAATATTGATGATATTTATTTTAATTTATTTTATTAAAATATTAATAAATGATCCATTATTAATTATTTTTAGTAAATTACTTTACTATTTATTTACTTAAATTATCATCATGTTTTAACATGATTATGTATAAAATAATTAAGTAATATATATCTTTATATATATAAACGAGTTTCACCAGTACCTAATATATTTTTAATACATCTATTACATATATTAGGTAATTGTGTGTTGTTTATTTTTTGGGTATAATGTCAACATCTTAAGCATTTAATACCTTTATATTTAATACAAATAATTTTGAATTTTTTAGAAAAGTTAATATCTTTTGGTAAAATTTTTAATTTTACTTTAGAAGTTAAAAAATAATATTTAATTTCTTTTTTACAAATTAGTAGTTTCTGATAAAAATTTTTATTTATATATAAGATAATATAAGTTTCTAGAGAATTATTAATAATTTTTTTATTACGTAAATTTTCTAAAATTATATTTATTTCTTTTTTTATTATATATAATTTATTTCATGTAGATAATTTAATTATTTCTGTTTTTTTTAATGTAAATAAGAGTTGACATCAGGTTTCATTATATATTAAAGTATTTTTATTTCTTGGTATATATTTTCATATTTCTTCTGTAGTAAATGGTAGTATTGGGTATAATCATTTGATTAATGTTTCTAACAATATTCATATTGTAGTTAATGCACTATTATATGGTAACGTATTTTTTTTTATAGTATATTTCCTATCTTTAACAATATCGAAATATAGATTACTTAATTTACGAGTACAAAAATATGTAATAAGTTTAATAATTTTATAAAATTGATAATTTTTATATAAGAAAATAATTTTTTTTTGTATGATATAAGTAATATGTATGATTCATCTATCGATAGCTAACATATTATTAGGAGATACAAAATTTGTATTTATATTAAATTCATTTAAATTAGATATTAGAAACTTGATTGTATTTCGTATTTTACGATATGTATCAGTTATTCTTAAAATAATTTCATTAGATAAATGTGTTTCATGAGTATAGTTCGTTGATGCTACTCATAGTCTTAAAGTGTCAGCTCCATATTTATTAATTATTTGTTGAGGTGATATAGTATTTTTTAATGATTTGGACATTTTTTTTCCATATTGATCTACGGTAAAACCGTGTGAAATAATTTTTTTACATGGAGGTGAATTATAAAGAATGGTATGTATAATTAATGAAGACATAAATCATCCTCTATATTGATCATTACCTTCTAAATAGATATCACTAATAATATGTTTTTTTTGTAATTTAGGAGTATGTATAGTATATCAGGTAGATCCAGAATCAAATCATACATCTAATGTATCTGTTATTTTTTTATATTCTTTATGTTCTGTTTTTAGTATTTTTTTATTTTTTAAATGATATCAATAAAGTGGACCGTAAATTTTTATTTTTTTAATTATTTTATGTAATATTTCATTACTGTTAGGATGAGGGATATTTGTATGTTTATGTATAAATAATGGTATAGGTGTACCTCAAAAACGTTGTCTAGTAATACATCAGTCTGGTCTTTTTTTTATCATATCTTTCATTTTTTTATAACCTCATTTAGGTATTCATTGAATGTGTTTAATGTTTTTTATGATTTTTTGTTTTAAGTTATTTTTATTTAGATTAATAAATAATTGAGGAGTAGATTTAAAAATAATAGGTGTTTGGTGTCTTCAACAATGAGGATATTTATGTAGTATTTGTTCTTGATATATAATTTTTTTTAATTGGTAAAGTTTTTTACTAATTATTGTTTCAGCTAATGTAATATTAGTATTTTTTATATTTGGAATAAATTTATATGAAATAAAATTACCAAAATCATTTATAACATTTATGTTTTCTAAATTATTTTTAAGAGATAATATATAATCATATTCTCCATGTGCAGGAGCTATATGTACTATACCTGTACCTGTATTTTTTTCTATATTTTTATCTAAAATAATCGGTATGGTTTTATTACTAATAGGATGTAGTACATTACAATTATAAAATTGTTTACCTATTATAAAATTAATAAATTTATGTTTAATACCAATTTTATCAAAAAATAATTTTTTTTGATTTAAAGAAATAATAATAATTTGTTTATGTAAATAATACATTACATAATATAAATCTGGATTTAAAGTTATTGCAGTATTACCTGGAATACTTCATATTGTTGTTGTTCAGATAATTAAATTTATTTTATATTTTCATAATTTTTTATTAAAGAGATTATTTTTTATCAGAAAATGTTTTTTTTTATATAATGTAAAACTAATATATGTACTTAATGATTTTTTAATTGAATATTTAATTTCCGCTTCTGATAAAGAAGAAAGACAATTAATACATCAATAAATAGGTTTATTTTTATATTCTATATAATTTAATTGAAATATTTTTTTAAATATTTTAATAGTATTGGATATTGTTATATTATTATTTGTTAAATAAGATTTATTTCAATTAGTAAGTATACCTAAACGTATAAAATCTTTTTTTTGTATATCAATTTGTTTTTTAACAAAATTTATACATTTTTTATATAGTATATCTATATATTTTATATTTTTAAAATTATATTGTTTATATTTATTTTGTATTATTAATTCTATAGGTAATCCATGACAATCTCATCCTGGTATATATAATATATTGTGATTTGTAATTTTTTTTACTTTTAATATAATATCTTTTAAAATTTTATTTAAAGCATGTCCTATATGTATATGTCCATTAGCATAGGGAGGTCCATCATGTAAATAAAAATTTTTATTGTTTGTTTGATATTTAATGAATTGTAAAAAATATTTTTCTTTATTTCATTTATTTAATGTAATTAATTCTGTTATAGGTAAATTACCTTTCATAGGAAATATTTTTTTAGGTAAATTAAGAGTAGCAGAATAGTTTTGAGATGTATTATTAATTTTTTTCATAATTATTAATTAATTATTAGTAAATAAAATATTTTGATAAAATAGTTGATCTTTCAATAAAAATACATATATCTATATATAGATATATATATAAATTATATAATGTTTTTTAAAAAAGAGGATATAATGTCTAAAATAATTGGTATAGATTTAGGTACTACAAATTCTTGTGTAGCTATAATGATAGGAAAAAGAGTTAAAGTATTGGAAAATACTGAAGGTGATCGTACTACTCCGTCTGTAGTAGCTTATACATCAAATAATGAAATTTTAGTTGGCCAACCTGCTAAAAGACAAGCAATTACTAATCCTCAAAATACTTTATTTGCTATTAAAAGATTAATAGGTCGTAAATATTTAGATAAAGAAGTTCAGCGTGATTTAACTTTAATTCCATATAAAATAGTTAATTCTAGTAATGGTGATGCTTGAATTGAAATTAATGGTAAAGCTATTGCCCCTCCTCAAATATCTGCTGAAATATTAAAAAAGATGAAAAAAACTGCTGAAGATTATTTATCTGAATCAGTAACTGAAGCTGTTATAACAGTACCAGCTTATTTTAATGATTCTCAAAGACAGGCTACTAAAGATGCTGGACGTATAGCTGGTTTAACAGTAAAAAGAATTATTAATGAACCTACTGCTGCAGCTTTAGCTTATGGATTAGATAAATTTCATAAATCCAGTATTATAGCAGTTTATGATTTAGGTGGAGGTACTTTTGATATTTCTATTATAGAAATTGATGAAGTGGATGGGGAAAAAACTTTTGAAGTATTAGCTACTAATGGGGATACTCATTTAGGTGGTGAAGATTTTGATATACGTATTATTAATTATTTGGTAACAGATTTTGAAAAAAATTTTCATATTAATTTAAAAAATGATCCATTAGCTATGCAACGTCTTAAAGATGCAGCTGAAAAAGCTAAAATTGAATTATCTTCTGCTAAGCATACAGAAATTAATTTACCGTATATAACAGCTGATAATACAGGTCCTAAACATTTAAATGTTAAATTAACGAGAGCTAAATTAGAATCATTAGTAGAAGATTTAGTTACTCAATCGATGTTACCAGTAAAAACAGCATTAGAAGATGCGAAATTAGATGTTACTAAAATTAACGATATTATTTTAGTAGGTGGACAAACTCGCATGCCTTTAGTACAACAAAAAGTTACTAGTTTTTTCAATAAACCTTTACGTAAAGATGTTAATCCGGATGAGGCTGTGGCAATAGGTGCTGCTGTTCAAGGTGGTGTATTATCAGGTGTTGTTAAAGATGTGTTGTTATTAGATGTAACTCCATTGTCATTAGGTATAGAAACTATGGGACATGTAATGACTATTTTAATTAAAAAGAATACTACTATTCCTACTAAACATAGTCAGGTTTTTTCTACAGCAGAAGATAATCAAACAGCTGTAACAATACATGTTTTACAAGGTGAACGAGTACGAGCTGGTGATAATAAATCTTTAGGTCAATTTAATTTAGATGGTATACAACCAGCTATGCGTGGGATACCTCAAATAGAAGTTACTTTTGATATTGATGCTGATGGTATTTTACATGTTTCAGCAAAAGATAAGAATACTGGTAAAGAACAGAATATTACTATTCGTTCATCATCTGGTTTAAAAGAACATGAAATAAGTAGTATGGTACAAGATGCTGAAACAAATTTAGAAAAAGATCGTCAATTTGAAGAGTTAGTTAAAACTCGTAATCAAGCAGATCATTTAATTCATAGTACTCGTAAACAATTAGTTTCTTTGGGGAATAAATTACCAGTTTTAGAAAAACAAAATATAGAAATTGCTATACAAAAACTAGAAAACTTAGTAAGTACAGAAGATAAATCAGCTATTGATAATATGTTACAAGAGCTTATACAATTATCTAGTCAATTAGTAAAATATGAACAACAAAAAGATATTAATACTAATAATACTACGACAAGTAATACTATGCCTAATGATAGTAAAAGTCAAGAAAATGTTGTTAATGCTGAATATCAAGATATTAAAGATCAAAATAAAGAAAATAAAAAATAAATTATTATAATATAAATAAATATATAGACAATAAGTAAGAGGTTTTTAGTTAACATACAGATGTTAAAGAAAGATTATTATCACATTTTAGGAGTATCTAGTACATCTACTTTGGATGAAATTAAAAAAGCTTATAAACGTTTAGCTATTAAATATCATCCTGATAGGAATAAAGGTAATAAATTATATGAAGAGAAATTTAAAGAAATTACTGAAGCATATGAAGTATTAAATAATACTGAAAAAAGAAATATGTATGATAAATATGGTGCTGATTATACTAATCAAGCATCTACATATAGTAATGAATTTAATACAGATTTTACTACAAAAGATTTTGGTGATATTTTTGGTGATGTTTTTGGAGATATTTTTGGTACTTCTCAAAATAAGAAATCTTCTAAAGGAAGTGATATTATATATGAAATGTTATTAACTTTAAAAGAGGCTGTCAAAGGAGTTTCTAAAAATATTAGAATTAAAAAAATATGTAAATGTATAGCATGTAATGGATATGGTACTCGTACAGGAACACCTCAACAATTATGTCCTAGTTGTTATGGTACTGGTACACTTAAAAGTAGTCAGGGTTTTTTTACAATACAACAAACTTGCCCAACATGTAGAGGAGAAGGTAATGTAATTAATGATCCATGTATTGTATGTCATGGTAGTGGAACTATACAATCTTTTCAGAATTTATTAGTACAAATACCAGCAGGTGTGGATAATAATGATCGTGTTAAATTAGTAGGTGAAGGTAATTGTGGTAAGTATGGATCTAATTCTGGAGATTTATATATAAAAATTAAAATTAAAGAGAATACAATTTTTAGTAGAGAAAAAAATAATTTGTATTGTAAAATACCTATTAATATAGTATTAGCTACTTTAGGTGGTATTATAGAGGTACCAACTTTAGATGGTAAAATTAAATTAGCTATACCTCCTGAAACTCAAACTGGTAAGTTATTTCGTATATATAATAAAGGTGTTAAGGCATTAAATTCTAATTATTATGGTGATTTATTATGCCAGGTATATATTGAAGTACCTGTGAATTTAAATGATTATCAGAAAAAATTATTATATAAATTAGGTTTAAGTTTAAATAAAAATAATAGTGTTCAGGAAACAAATTATCCTAAATTTTTTAATTTTGTTAATCGTATGAAAGAATTTTTTAGTGATTTAAGTAATTAGATGTAAAAATATATATTTTATAAATAGTATAAAATTATCCAATATTGAGTTATTCAATTATTGAATAATTTTATATTGTTAATATATATTTTATTTTAGATAAATAGGGTATTTTTTACATATTTTTTTAATTTTGTTTTTTATTAATAATAATATTCGTTCATTATTAAAATTATTTAATAATAAAAATATATATTTTGCTATTTTATAAGTAATATTGTTTGTTATACCTCTTTTAGTAATAGCTGCGGTACCTATTCTTATACCTGATGTGATGGTAGGAGATAATTTGTCATTAGGTATACAATTTTTATTAACTAATATATGTGCTTTTTCTAATGTGTTTTGTACTTCTATACCAGTTAAATTTAATTTTGATAAATTAATTAAAAATAAGTGTGTTTGAGTCCCATGAGAAATAATGTTAATATTTTTTTTAATTAAGTAATTAGCTATAATTTGTGTATTTTTAAGTATTTCTTTTTGATATTTTATAAAAGTTTTCTTTAATGCTTCTTTAAAACATATTGCTTTAGCTGCTATAATGTGCATTAGAGGTCCTCCTTGTGTACCTGGAAATACAGACTTATCTATTTTTTTATATAATTGATAATTATTACCTCTAGCTAGTATTAATCCTCCTCTGGGTCCTGATAAAGTTTTATGAGTAGTAGTAGTAACTATGTCTGCATAATCTAATGGATTGGGATATAATTTTGCTGCTACTAATCCTGCTATATGAGCCATATCTATTAGTAATAGACATTTATTTAAATTAGCTATTTTTCTAAATGTTTTTCAATTACATATTAATGAATATGCTGAAAATCCAGCTATAATAATTTTTGGATGATATTTTTTAGCTAAATTAAAAATTTGTTTATAATCAATTGTTTCTTTATGATTTAAACCATATGAATATGTTTTATATATTTTACCGGTAATATTAATATTACTACCATGTGTAAAATGACCTCCATGATTTAATGACATACCTAATAGAGTATCTCCTGGTTTTAAAATAGCGTTTAAAACAGCTAAATTAGCTTGAGTACCAGAATGAGGTTGTACATTAACGTAATTAGCTTTAAATAGTTTTTTTGCTCTGTTTATAGCTATATGTTCTATTTGGTCTATATATTTACATCCACTATAAAACCTATTGTTTATAGTTCCTTCGGCATATTTATTAGTTAAAATAGAACCTTGTACTTTTAGTATATTTGTACTGACATAATTTTCAGAAGCAATTAAATTAATGTAGTTTTCTTGTCTATATTTTTCTTTTTTAATTAATTTAAAAATTATATCTTTATTTTCCATATAAAATATATAATGTAATTATGATATTAATTAAATATTAAAAAAATTTTTATTTTAATATTTTTGTATTAAATGTATAGTGAATATTGTATATTATAATAATAGTTATTAAAATTATTTATTACTTAAATAATAATATTGATTATTTAATTATATATAAATATATATAAACTATATTAGTAATGACTATTATCAGTATAGTACATATTATTTTGAAGTTAATTTAAAATATGATATATATAATATATATTATGTTTTATATTAATAATTTATATATGTTATTGTAATATGTTATAATTTTATAAAGATATTATATTAAAAAATAATTTTATATTTGTATATTTTCATATAGTTACTTACAATTTATATTGTTTATAATTCTAGGTAGGTAATATACTAAAATGAAATCATATTTTTTAACTTCTGAATCTGTATCTGAAGGACATCCTGATAAAGTAGCTGATCAGATTTCTGATGCTATTTTAGATGCACTTTTATTACAGGATAAATATTCAAGAGTAGCATGTGAAGTATATATAAAAACAGGAATTATTATTGTAGGTGGTGAAATTACTACGACAGCTAATATTGATATTGATCAAATTATTAGAACTACTGTTAAAAATATAGGTTATATTCATTTAGATATAGGTTTTGATGCTAATACATGTGCTATTTTAAATGTTATAGGTAAACAATCTTATGATATTCATTTAGGTATTACTAGGAAACATTTAAGTAAACAGGGAGCTGGTGATCAAGGTATAATGTATGGTTATGCTACTAGTGAAACTAATATATTTATGCCTGCACCTATTGTATATGCACATAAATTAGTATACAGACAAGCTCAGTTAAGAAAAAATGGATGTTTACCATGATTGCGTCCTGATGCTAAAAGTCAACTTACTTTTCAATATAAAAATAATAAAATATATGGTATTGATACTGTAGTTTTTTCTACTCAGCATTCTGAATCTATTACATATGATTTATTAAAAGAAGCTGTAATGGAAGAAATTATAAAACCAATATTACCTCATAAATGATTAAATAAAAATACTAAGTATTATATTAATACAACAGGACGATTTGTTATAGGAGGTCCTGTAGGTGATTGTGGATTAACTGGTAGAAAAATAATGGTAGATACTTATGGAGGTATAGTTAAACATGGTGGTGGTAGTTTTTCTGGTAAAGATCCTACAAAAGTAGATAGATCTGGGGCTTATATGGCTCGTTATGTAGCTAAAAATATAGTAGCAGCTGGATTAGCTAAAAAATGTGAAATACAATTATCATATGCTATGGGAATAGCTGAACCTATTTCTTTAGTAATTAATACTTTTGGTACAGAAAAGATTTCTTTAAAACGATTATATAATACAGTAAAAAATAATTTTGATTTTCGTCCTGGTTTGATTATACATGAATTAGATTTATTACGACCTATATATTTACAAACTTCTTCTTATGGTCATTTTGGTCGCTCTATATTTAGTTGAGAAAAATTAAATAAAATATCTTTGTTGAAAGAAATTTAATTAATTATATATCTTTTAGATAAGATATTTTGCTTCTGGATATATAATTATTATTTTAATTAATGTTCAAATATTATGATATTGAGGTATTAAAAGATTCATTTTTTGTTTAAATATGGTATTATTACTAATAATTATAGTTTTTTGTTTAATTAAATTTAATTCATATATAAATCGTAAGTAGTTTAATATTTTAATCTTTTTATTTGTTTGATATCAATATATTTTATATATACTATGAAAAATAATAATTATTCAATTATTATTATGATAATAATGATAATATTTATTAGTCATACTGTAATATGTAGATACACTTATAATATTTAAATTAGGATATTTTCAAATAAATATCTTACATATTAGTTTACTTATCATAATTCCCATTTGACTTCCTGGACCTTTATTAAAAATTAATGTATGAATATTATTTATAGGTATTTGGTATTTATTTATTAATTTATTAATTAAGAAAATAATATATTGACTATTATGTGTAATATTAATTTTTTTAATATGATATAGGTTATATTTATAAATTATTGCTATAGAAGATAATGAAGTAGATAAATCTATAGCTAGTAGATTTGTTTTTTTTTCCATATGTATTAAATATAATCTGTTATTATAATTAATAATTAAAAAAATAAAAAATAGAATATAGAATATATTATATATTATTTCAATATTATTGGTATTTTATTTTAATGATAAAAAAAATTAATTTATTAAATTTAACTAGTAATCAAATATTTAAATGATGTACTACATTTACTAGTAAAACTTTTTTTGCTAAACAATTAATGTACTGAATATATAAAAGATATTGTTTATGTTTTCATCAAATGAGTAATTTAAGTTTACAGATGAGACACAAATTATATAATTTATGTTATATAACATTACCTATTATTATAGATATATTTTATTCTCAAGATGGTGTAATTAAATGATTATTAAATGTGGATGGAGATTATATAGAAACTGTATATATACCAGAAATTAAAAGACATACTTTATGTGTATCTACACAGATAGGTTGTATGTTAAATTGTACTTTTTGTGCTACTGCTCGATTAGGTTATAAACGTAATTTATTGGTATCTGAAATTATTGGTCAAGTGTTATTAGTAAATATTTGGTTAAAAAATAATGCATTATTATTAAATAAAAAGATAGTTACTATAACTAATATTGTATTTATGGGTATGGGAGAGCCATTATTAAATTATAGTAATGTCATATCTTCTATTCATTTATTATTAGATAGTAATGGTTTTAATATTTCTAAAAGAAGGATTACTATTTCTACTTCAGGTATAGTACCTAATATATATAAATTAATAAATAATATTGATGTTGTATTATCTATTTCTTTACATGCTCCAAATAATATTTTACGAAGTAAGATTATGCCAATTAATGATCTGTATAATATACAGAATATTTTAGAAGCTGCTAAAAAATATATTCATTATTCTAAAGCTAATAGAGGTAAAATAAGTATAGAATATATTATGCTTAAAGATATTAATGATCATGTGGATCATGCTTATCAGTTAATTAAAATTTTATCATTATTCCCTAGTAAAATTAATTTAATTATATTTAATAAAGTTTTAGGTGCTAAATATCAGAGTACTTCTATGTCTAGGGTATTACGATTCCGTCAAATATTATTATCACATAATTTATTTACTACTATTAGAAGAATTAGAGGTAATGATATTAAAGCTTCATGTGGACAATTGTTTAGAAAATTTATATAAGATATAAGTATATATATTTATATATATTTTAAATAAGTGATCAATATAAATTATATTAAACTACTTATAGTTAATAAGTACTTATTACTTTATAAGTAATAGATTATTTATATTATTTTTATTAATTAAGTTAAATAAAATGACATTAACACATATTAAATTATTAAAAGGTATGCATGATTATGTACCAGATATAATTTTTTTATATCAGGAAATAGAAGAAAAATTTCGTGTTTTATTAGATAGTTATTCTTATAATGAAATTAGAACACCTGTTATTGAAAATACTTTATTATTTACTAAACATTTAGATATTAAAAAAAAATATAATGTTTTTAATAAGCAGATGTATACTTTTAAAGATCGTAATAATATTAGTATTAGTTTACGACCTGAAGGAACAATAGGATGTATGAGAGCATATTTAAATAATCTTTATTTAAATAGTAGTTATCATAAATTTTGGTATATAGGTCCTATGTTTAGATATGAAAATCCTCAATTAAATAGATATAGACAGTTTATACAAATGGGGGTAGAGGTGTATGGTTACACTACTATTAATATAGATTTAGAGTTGATTTTAATTGTATCTAGATTATGAAAAATATTAGGTATTTCTCCATATTTAGAATTAGAAATTAATGATATTGGTACTTTTCAGGAACGTCAAAATTTTCTTAGTTCTTTAAGAGAATTTATTAAATTACAAACTACGTTGTTAAGTGCATGTGAAATTAAATATTATCTTAAAGATCCTTTAAAATATTTAGATAATAAAGATAAAAGATTTTTATATATATTAAAAAATGCTCCTAAAATTAGTGATTTTTTAAGTATTAATTCTTTAATACGTTTTAAGAAACTTTGTACATTATTAAAATTATTTAATATTAAATTTAAGATTAATAAAGATTTAATGCGTGGTTTGGATTATTATAATAATTTTGTTTTTGAATGAGTAAGTAATAAATTTCACACAAAAACTTTATGTGCTGGTGGTAGATATGACAATTTAATAAATTATTTACATAAAAAAAATATAGTATTACCAGCTGTTGGTTTTGCTATAGGTTTAGAAAGAGTAGTATCATTATATCAAAAAATTTCAGAATTTAATATTAATAAAAATAATATTGATATATATATTATATCTTCTTATAATAGTAAGACCAAACTATGAGGAATGTATATAACAGAAAAATTATTAAATGATTTATCATTTATTAAAATATATAATTCATATTACATGTATAATAATATTAAAAAATATATTTTACAAGCTATTACTTGGAAAGTTCATATATTAGTTATTATTGGTAAATATGAGTATAATAATAATTATATTACTGTTAAAAATTTATGATTAAATTGTATGATCAGAGTAAATAAATTAAATGTAATTAATGTAATAAAAAATATATTAAATAAAATGTAATTACCGTGTAATTATTTATGAAAGATATTATTGGATATAAAAAAATTTTTACAAAAAATATCATTTTTAGTGTAATTTTAGGAATTATGTTGATTCCTATCATATGTTATGGTTATTTATATTTTAAAAATAAAAATAAATATGTTGTTTTACAACAATATGAATATTTAATGGATAGTTTTAATCATACAGGTTTATTAGATATTAAAAATATAAATGAATATATTCGTATTAATTATCAAAATATTTTTGGTGTTTTATTAAGTTTAAAATTAGCTAATTATTATAATTTACATAAAAAAAATGATTTATCTATTTATTGATTAAAATTTATTTTACCGTATGTGAATGAACCGAATTTATGTGATTTTATTAAATTTAAATTAGTTAATTTGTTAATTAATCAAGAAAATTATTTACAAGCATTAAAAATTGTATTATCTATGTTAGATAATAATTTGTTTTTAGATCTTAAATATAGTTTATTAGGTGATATTTATCATTATTTAGAATATATAAATAAAGCAAATTATTATTGAGAATTATCTTATCATTATTCATCTATAGATTCTTTAAAACATTTATTATTATTAAAACTTAATAAAGTTATTATTAAATAATAATATTAGTTAATTATTATATAATATGTTAAATATAGTTATTATAGGAGCTACTAATTCGGGTAAAACTAGTCTATTTAATAAACTAACAAATACTAGTGTAGCTAGTGTAAATAGACAATATAATTATACTACTGATTTTAATTATGGTTTATTTACATTTCATACAAATATCTATTTAATTATAGATACTTCTAGTTTATTAGATTATACATTTTTATGAAGTAGATATTGTATAATTAATAATTATAGTGTGATATATAAAATACAAAAAAAATTTTTTGGGGTGTTAAAAAAAGCCAATATAATTATATTAATATATGATATTAATAAGGGTATTCAGCATACAGATATTGCTATATATAAATATTTATTATCTTTTTATAAATATAAAAATATATACATTCTTTTTAATAAAATAGATTTGTATAAATCATATATTTGTTGTACTCAAGATTATTTACAAAAATTTTATAATTTTTTTGTTACTAAAATATATTTAGTATCAATTAATACTGGATTAGGTATAACAGATTTTTTATGAAATTTAAATAAAGATAGAAGAAAATGTATTATTTTAAATAAAAAAAAATATGTTACTTATATAAAGAATATTTTATCTTTTTGTATTAATATTCAGAAATATTATAAAATATATGTTTATATAATGTGATATAAACAACAAAATATACATTTATCTATTAGTAATAGATTTCATTTACATTATTTTGATAAAAAAATAATTTATTTTCATAATTTTAGGGAAAATAAAGACATTAAAAATATTAGTAAAATAAATATTCAATTAGATCATATAAATGGAATAATTTTAGGTAGACCTAATGTAGGTAAATCTACATTATTAAATATTATTGTACAGCAAGATAGGTCTATAGTGGCAGATATTCCTTTTACTACTAGAGATTTTATATTTAATAATATTAACATTAATAATATTTATTGTACTATTATAGATACTCCAGGTGTCACTAAAAAAAATTTATTTATTATTAATAAAGAACAAATTTTAAACATATTAAATTTTCAAATTTTAATTTATATCATTGATATTACAATAGGTATTGTTCATTATGATTTAGTATTAATTAATTATTTTTATAAAAAAGGTAAATTATTAATTATTGTATTTAATAAATGTGATCTCTATCAAAAAATAAATTTTCATTTATTCCTTAATATTTTATATAAAAAATATTCTTTTTTAAGACAGATTAATATTTATTTTTTGTCTATTAAATATAGTAATATATTGAATATATATTATTGATTAAAAAATATTTTAGCTACTTATATTTATAATATAAAAATTAATTTTAATAGTAATTATTTAACTAAAATTTTATTTCAAGCTATGTCAGCTTATAAT
The DNA here is from genome assembly GCA_036689535.1 of Candidatus Stammera capleta. GTDB lineage: Bacteria > Pseudomonadota > Gammaproteobacteria > Enterobacterales > Enterobacteriaceae > Stammera > Stammera capleta_AK. The sequence continues at coordinate 81,437 of CP144850.1, forward strand.
ATTAAAAAACAATTTTTATTAAGAACTATTAAATTAAAATATGCACATTTAGGTGGATATTATCCATTGACAATTGTCATTCATGGTAATAAAATAAATTTATTAAATGTTTCTTATAAAAGATTTTTGGTAACTTATTATATTAAGTCATTGAATTTATTAGGATTATATTTACGTATTAAATTTAAGGAAATTATTAATCCTTATAAAATTACTAAAAGATAGTTTTATTTTATAAGAAATATTATAATTAAAAATTAGATTAATTAAGTAAAAATTATAAATTTGATAATTGTTATTATAAATATTTATTTATAATAGAGGAAAGTCCGGACTCCATAGGATATAATACCAGATAACGTCTGGACATATATTATATATAATAATTAATGATACTAATTATTAGTAGTATATGATGAATAGTGCAACAGAAAAGAACCGCCATATATTATGGTAAGGGTGAAAAAATATATTAAGAATATATTATATATTATAGTAATATAATATATGTGTAAACTCTATTAGGAGCAAGGTAAAATAGAAATTTTTTATATTTTGTAAATACTTATTTATATGAGATTTATAAATTAAATATATTAATCCGTATATATATAAATACATTTCGGGTAAGCTGCTTGAGCTAATAAGTAATTATTAGCCTAGATAAATGATTATCTCAGTATATTTAGTTTTATTCTGAACAGAATCCGGCTTATAAATTATATTTTTTTACTTATTTAATCTAATGAATAAATAAAATTTGTTAATTTTTTAATTAAAAATTATAGAATTAAATAATTTATAATATATTGTTTTATATATAAGATGTATAAAATATATAAGAGATATTGTATATTATTATTATCTAATACATAAGATGTTTTTATGTATATTAAAAACATGAGTTAATTATTAAAAGATATTTTGTTTTTAGTAAGGTATTATGTTAAAAATTTTTAATACTTGAAGTCGTACTAAAGAAATATTTATATCTAATAGTGAAAATATAGTTAATTTATATATTTGTGGTATTACAGTATCTGATAATTGTCATATTGGTCATGCACGTACTTATTGTTTTTTTGATATTTTAGTTAGATACTTAAAGTATTTAGGTAAAAATTGTGTATATGTAAGAAATATTACAGATATTGATGATAAAATTATTAAATATTCATTATTAAATAAAATGAATATTAAAAATTATACAAATAAATATATTTCTAATATAAATTATGATTTTCATAATTTAAATATATTATCACCTACTTATGAACCTAAAGTAACAGATTATATCTCTCAAATTATTTTGTTAATTACTAAATTATTATCTATACAAGTAGCTTATATAGGTCATAATGGTGATGTATTGTTTTCGATGAAAAAAGCTTTAAAAGATATTAATCTTAATTCTATTTTTAATAGAAGGAGAATAAAATCAAATAATAGTGATTTTGTTTTATGGAAATTAAATATGAGTACAGACATTTATTCTGTAGGTTGACATGCTCCATGAGGATATGGTCGTCCTGGTTGACATATAGAATGTGTAGTATTAAGTAGTGTTTTTTTCTCAAGATATATTGATATTCATGGAGGTGGTATTGATTTATTATATCCTCATCATGAAAATGAATTATTGATTTTTAATTATTTATTTTATCATGATAGGTATATTAAATATTGGATGCATACAGGTTTAGTTATTTTATCTAAAAATAAAGTATCTAAATTTAATAAACGTTTTTATTTACGATATTTATTAAATTATTATAATAGTGAAATTATAAAATTTTATTTGATGTCTACTCATTATAGAAAACATTTATTTTTTGATTATCATATTTTAGAAAATTATAAATGTATTCTTACTAGAATGTATTTATCTTTAAAAGGTTTAGATTTATCTATTATTATTAATAATAAAGATAAAATTTTATTTAAAGATTATGAAGATGAATATTTTAGGTGTATGAATAATGATTTTGATATACCTAAAATATATGAATTATTTTTTGATATGTATCATCAGATTAATAAATGATATAATAAAAAATATAATCTAGCTAGTAAATTAGGAAAAAAATTATTACAATTAGCTAATATTATTGGTTTAATGACTACTAATATTAATGATTTTTTATATAAACAGATAAAAAACAAAAAGAAATGTATTTCTTTAAGAAAAATACAAAGATTAATGAAAATTAGACAATTAGCTCGTTTAAAAAAAGACTGAAATAAAGCAGATTTTATTAAACAACAGTTATGAAATTGAAATATTAGAATAAATGATTATGAAGATAGTTCTGAGTGATATTTTAGTTAGTATATTTATATAAGTAAATTTTTATTATATTTGTTAATAACATAGCAATAGTCATAGGTCCTATACCTCCAGGTACAGGAGTAATATATTTTACTATTTTAAGTGCTTGTTTAAAGTTAATGTCACCTCTAATTAATCCATTTTTATTAATATTAATACCAATATCTATAATAATAGATTTTTTTTTTAATCAATTTGTAGGAAATATATTATATTTACCTACAGCACTAATTAAAAGATCTGCATTTTGTATATATTTATAGTAATTTGTATTTGTTTTGTTAATTATAGTAATAGTACAATTATGATTGATTAATTCCATTAATAAAGGTTTACCTGTAAGATTAGATGTTCCTATTATAACTGTATTTAATCCGTTATAATTAATGTTATAATATTTTAATAATGTTATGACACCTAAAGTTGTACAGGGTGTAATATATGGTATACCTTGTGATAATTTGCCTAAATTAGAGCAAGTTAATCCATCTACATCTTTGTATGGTGAAATAGAATTAATAATTTTTATAGTATTTAAATGTTGAGGTAATGGTAATTGTAGAAAAATACAGTCAATTTTTTTATTATTATTTATTTTACTTATAAAATGTATAAGAAATTTATTAGATATATTTTCATTAAAATGAATAATTTTATATTTTATACCTACATATTTTAAATGTATACATTTTTTTTTAATATAGATTATTGTTGGTAAATTATTACCTATATAAATTATTATAATTGTAGGATATGTATGGTATTTTTTTTTATATATTAAAATTTTTTGTTTAATTTTGTTTTGTATTATATTCAGTATATTATTACCAAATAAAATTTTTTTTTTATATATGGTCATTTTAATTTAGAATAAATTATTGATATTTTTTATATATTCTGTTAAACTAAAAGAGTTTTATAGTATTTACGCTCTTAGCTCAGTAGGATAGAGCAACAGCCTTCTAAGCTGTAGGTCACAGGTTCAAATCCTGTAGAGCGTGTTAATTAAGATGAATAATTAAATTATATAATGAGAATTATAAATAATTTTATTATTTTTAGATAAGTTTTTATTAAATAAGATTAAACTAATATTAGTATATATACTATTAATAAATTTATTTAATTTTAATTGGTTATCTTCCGGATATTTAATATTGATTAGTTTTAATAAATACATTGTTTTTTTTGTATAATCATATAAAAAGATATAATTTTGATTATAGTTATTCGATAATTTCATATGTAAAATATATTTACTAAATATATTATTTTTTTTATGTGTACTAAAATATACGTTAGAGTTTCATTTTATGTATTTATTTTGTATATCTTGTTCTTTATTAGATTGATGATCTATTAAATTAGTTATTCATTTTTTAGTAAAAGAGACTTTTTGTTTTAATATTAATGTTTTTATAATATTATATATAATATTTATAGAGTTTTTTTTATGTTTAGGTATATATTTTTGGTATTTTATTAAATAAATATTATTATTTGTGTTATAAGCAATAGTATTTTTAATATTATTTTTATTTTTTAAAAATAAATATATTTTTGATAATTTATTAATTTTAAAAAAATATTTAATATTTTTAATAGTATAGTTATTTTGATATATGTTAGAAGGATGTATATTTTTTAGTATATATTTATATAATTTTTTTTTAGTTTTAATGGAAAAATTATTATAAAGATTAGGAAGTTTTTTTAGAAAAATTTTGTTTCTGATAATTCAATTATATTTTTTATGTAATTTATAATGATAGTGATATTTATAATTATAAGTATTTTTTTTATGATTATGTGTTAAAAAAATATAATAGTATTTATGTAATTTTTTTTTTATATTAGTAACAGAATCTTTTTTACTATTTTTTTTTGTATATAAATATTTATAAATTAATTTAATATCTGAAAGATTACTTTTATCAATATATTTAAATTTGTGATTTGTAGGTAATTTAATAAATGGAATATTTTTATTAGAAATATTTTTTATAAATTTTGTCAGATTTATATGTTTTTTAGTTTTATAAATATATAATTTTTTGTTTTTAATTTTTTTTAATATATTTTTAATAAATAATATTTGTTTAATTTTATAAAGTTGATTAACATTTATATTTTTATTAAGATCTAATATTTGAATATTATATTGTATAGGTGTAAAAATATTTTTATGGTTGAAATAAGTATCTAGAAATTCATTGTTGTTAATTTTGTGAATAGTAGTGTTATTTTTAATTAAATTATCCATTTTAATTACAGCAATTTTATATGATCTAATTTGTTTAAGATTTTTAATAATTAATTGATTATTGTAATTTCATGGTAGTAGTGTAATTAAATTATGGATTAGTTCTTTATTTTTTATTTCATCTTTTAAGATATTAATATATTGATAAATATTTATTTTATTTTCTGTTAAATATGATAAATATTTTTGTTTATTAAATTTATTATTTTTATCTAAAAAAAGGGGATTATTGAATATATTATTTTTTATTTTATTATTGGTAATATTATAATCTAATTGATGAATATATTTTTTTTGAAGAGTATCAATAATAATTTGATTAAGTATTTGTTGTTGAATTTTTTTTTTATATTGTTTATATTTTAAAGTGTTTTTTTTAAGAGAAGTGTTATGAGTAAGATAATATAAATTATTATTTACTAATGTTTTAAATTGATTTGGGTATAATATAAAATCATCAATTTTAAGAACATAATTTTGAGTATTTGCTAATTGTTGATAACTCGGTATTACCAATAATAATGTAATAGTAATTAAAATTGTAATTAATCAAAATTTTTTATTTTTTATGTTCATATAAATATTTATAAAAAATAATTAAATATTTTTTTTATGTATAATAACTTGTGAAGTATTAAATATATTTTTCGAATATTTTTTTAGAAATAGTTTTTTTAAATACATCAATAATATTATTATATAAATATATTTTAAGTTTTTTCTTAATTTTATTAGATATATTATATAAATGTATTTTATTATTAGATGGTAATATAACGTGTGTGATATCTCCTCTAATAGCAGCTAAGAGTTTTTCTTTTAATCCTCCTATAGGTAATATATTACCATGTAAGGTAATTTCTCCTGTCATAGCTATATTTGTTTTTACTGGATATTTTAGGATTGTAGACATTAATGCAGTACATATGGTAATACCAGCACTAGGACCATCTTTAGGGATAGCTCCTTCAGGTATATGTACATGTATATCATGATTTTCATAAAATTTATAGTTAATTTTTAATTTATTTGTAATATATTTAACTACTGTTAATGCTGCTTTAATAGATTCTTTCATAATTTTACCTAAAGATCCGGTATAAATGATTTTACCATTACCTGGTATACATAAAGATTCAATTTGTATTAAGTCACCTCCATTTTCAGTTCAAGCTAATCCTGTTACTTGGCCGATATATTTAGTATTAGGTTTTATTTTTGAAGATATGAATTTTGGTGTCCCTAAATAATTTATTAGATTATTATTTGTAATTTTAATATTTGTAATATTTTTATTGGTAGTTATAATTTTTATAGTTTTTCTACATATTTTAGCTATTTCTCTTTCTAAATTACGGACACCAGATTCTTTAGTATATAATCTAATAATTTGTATAATAGATGATTTTTTTATTTGTAATTCTTTTTTTTGAAGTGCATGTTTTTTCATTTGTTTTTTAATAATATATTTTATAGCGATATGTAATTTTTCATATTCTGTATAACCTGTAATAGGAATAATTTCCATACGATCTAATAAAGGAGCAGGTATATTATAAGTATTAGCAGTAGCTATGAACATAGTATTAGATAAATTGTAATTAATTTCTAAATAATGATCGTTAAATGTATTATTATTTTCTGGATCTAATACTTCTAGTAAAGCAGATGCTGGATCACCTCTTGTTTCTATAGATATTTTATCAATCTCATCTAGTAAAAATAATGGGTTATTAACTTTACTTTTAATAATTTGTTGCATAATTTTACCTGGCATTGATCCTATATATGTTCTTCTGTGTCCACGTATTTCTGCTTCATCTTTAAGACCACCTAATGATATTTTAATATATTTTCTTCCTGTAGCTTTAGATATAGATTTACCTAATGAAGTTTTACCTACTCCTGGTGGTCCTATAAAACATAATATAGGTCCTTGCATAGTATGAGATATTTTTCTGGTAATTACAGCTAAATATTCTATTATTCTTTCTTTAATTTCTTTAAGACCATAATGTTCTTTATTTAATATTTGTTGAGCTTGTTTTAAGTTATTTGTTATAGGCGTTTGTTTATATCAAGGTATTTGTAATATTCAATCTATATAATTACGAATTATTGAAGATTCAGCAGACATAGGTGGCATTATTTTAAGTTTGTTTAATTCTTTGTTTACTTTATCTGTTGCTTCTTTAGATAGTTTTTTAGAAATTATTTTTTTTTTAAGTATATAAAAATCATTATAAATATCGTCTATATGACCAAGTTCTTTTTGTATAGCTTTCATTTGTTCATTTAAATAATATTCTTTTTGGTTTTTATTCATTTGTTGTTTAATTCTAATTCTTATTTTTTTTTCTATTTTTAATAAATCTATTTCTGTTTCTATTTTAGTAATTAAATATTTTATTCTATTATTTACATTAAATAATTCTAAAATTTCTTGTTTTTCATATAATTTAAGTGGCATATGAGCAGATATAGTATCAGTTAATGTATCAGCATTTTTAATATTATTTAGTGTGTGTAATATTTCTATCGGTATTTTTTTATATAAGATTAAATAAGTTTCGAATTGATTAAGTAAAGCTCTTATAAAAATTTCTTGTTTTTTTGTAGGTTTTTGAATATTGATTATATATTTTATAGATGCTATAAAATAATCTCCTTTATCTTTTATATGTTTAATTTTAGCTCTTTTTAGTCCTTCTATTAAAATTTTTACGGTACCGTCAGGTAATGTTAACATTTGTAAAATAGATGATATTGTACCTATTTTAAATAATTCTTTTGTTGTAGGATTATCATTTATAGTATTTTTTTGAGCTACCAACATAATTTGTTTGTTATTATTATTTATTGCTAAATTTAAACATTTAATAGATTTTTGTCTACCTATAAATAATGGTATTATCATACTTGGATATATCACTATATCTCTTAATGGTAAAACAGGTATAATAACATTATTGAGTTGAGATTTTTGGATAAGCATTTTTATCTCTTTAAATGCAAATATTGTTTCTAAAATTTTTATTTATAGATTATATTACAATAGGTTTTTTTTTGTGTAAAATAACAGAATTATTAATTATAATTTTTTTAATATTAGGAATAGAAGATAGTGTATATGTTATGTTTAATAAAATATTTTCAAGAATATTTTTTAAACCTCGAGCTCCAGTTTTTTTATTAATAGCTTTGTATACTATGGATTTTAATGCTTTGTGTGTAAAAATTAGTCGGATGTTATCTAATTTGAATAAAAGTTTATATTGTTTAATTAAAGAATTTTTAGGTAAAATTAATATTTTTAATAAATCTTTTTTTTTAAGTTTTTTTAATGTACTTATTATAGGTAATCTACCTATTAATTCAGGTATTAAACCATATTTAATTAAATCTTCTGTTTCTATGTTATGATTTTTTTGATATTTTTTTTTGTGTACATAAAAACCTATATTATTTCTAAGATTTAATCTATTATTAATAATATGGTTAATACCATTAAAAGTACCTCCACATATAAAAAGAATATTAGTAGTATCTATTTGTATAGATTCTTGATATGGATGTTTCCTGCCTCCATATGGAGATACTGATGCTATAGTACCTTCTATGATTTTTAATAAAGATTGTTGTACTCCTTCACCGGATACATCTCTTGTAATGGAAATATTGGTATTTTTTTTAGCTATTTTATCAATTTCATCTATATAAATTATACCATTTTCAGCTAAAGATATATTAAAATTACATTTTATTAATAATTTATATAAAATATTCTCTACATCTTCTCCTACATATCCAGCTTCAGTTAAAGAAGTAGCATCGGTTATAACGATAGGTATATCTAATATATTTGCTAATGTTTTAATTAATATTGTTTTACCACTACCAGTAGGTCCAATGAGTAAAATATTAGATTTATCTAAAATATATTTTTTTTTTATATTGTGTGTTTGAAAAAAATTAATTTTTTTGTAATGGTTATAAATAGCGACAGATAATATTTTTTTAGTATGAGATTGTCCTATTATATATTGATCTAATTTTTTTTTAATTTCTTGAGGTTTATATAAATTATTTCATATAAAATTTACTGTGTGAGAAGTATTATTTTTATTCATTAATTATATATATTTTATATATTTATATTTATTTTATATAAAAATGATATTTTTTATTAAAATATTTAACAATTTTATATAGTATCATATTTAAATATTATCTTATCAATTAATCCATAATGTATAGCTTCTTTAGGAGATAAAAATTTATCTCTTTCAGTATCATATTGAATTTTTTTTTTTTCTTGATTAGTATTGATAGATAATATCTTAATAAGTTGTTTTTTAATTTTTATCATTTCATTAGTATGTATACTAATATCTGTAGTTTGTCCTTGTATAGCACCTAAAGGTTGATGTATCATAATTTGTGCATTAGGTAAACTAAATCTTTTTTTTTGTATACCAGAAGATAATAGTAGTGCAGCCATAGAATATGCTTTACCTATGCAGATAGTATTTACATCAGATTGAATATAATTCATTGTATCGTATATAGACATACCTGAAGTAACTGAACCACCAGGAGAGTTAATATATAGATATATATCTTTTTTAGGATCTATAGATTCTAAATATAATAATTGAGCTATAATATGATTAGCATTATTATCAAATATTTCACCACTTAAAAAAATGATTCTATTATTTAATAATTTATTATAAATATTAGGGGTATAATATGAATGATAAGTCATAGATATATTTTGTAATCTTTGTATGAATGTGAATATATAGTTATATATAACATATATAAATAGATTATTTATTTTTTAGATAAATAACCATTATAAATTGTATCTAAAATTTTATTTATTAATTTATAACTATATTGAGTACTAAATTTTTTAGCTAATTCAATACTTTCATTAATAATAATTTTATGAGATAATTTTTTTTTTTAAGTTCATATATTGCTATACATAATATACTTTCTTCAATTAAATTAATATATTGAGTATATTTTTTTATGTTTAGTTGTATGATATTTTTTATATCATGATAATGATGTATAACATTTTTACTTATTTTTAATAGGTATTGATTATCTATATAAATAAATTTGTTTGTATTTAATAGTTTAATTTCTTTTATTTTATTAATAACATTAATATGTTGTGGATATATTATTCAGGAGTATATAAGTTGTAAAGCTAATTCTCTAGTAAGTCTTCTATGAAAGATTTTCACTTTTTTTTCGTCTATTTATTAATGTATATTTAATTATTTATATGATATTGATTGAATCAATATTATTTACTTTTACGGAATATTATTCTTCCTTTTGTTATATCGTATGGAGTTAATACTACAGTTACTTTATCTCCATTTAATATTCTAATATAATTTTTTCTCATTTTACCAGATATATGAGCAGTAATTTGATGACCATTTTCTAATTTTACTTTAAATGTAGTATTTGGTAAAGTTTCTATAATAATTCCTTGTGTTTCAATGTATTTTTGATTTTTCATATATTTTAATTTTTTGTATAATAATAGAAATTATAGATTTATATTATATTTTTTATATTTATTAATTAATAATTATATTGTAGTTTATACTGTTTCTAAATATTTAGCAGTTTCTATAGCTGCTATGCATCCACTTGATGAGGCTATAATTGCTTGTTTATATGTGTTATGAAGGATATCTCCAGCTGCGAAAATACCTTTTATATTAGTCATAGATGTATATTTACTGTGTTTATAATTGGTAATTATATATTTGTTATTATTTAATTTAATTTGATTATAGAATAATTTTGTATTAGGTTTATATCCTATTGCTATAAATATACCATCTACTTGAATTTTTTTTGTTTTTTTATTTTTAGTTGAAATTATTTGTATGGCTGTTAAGGATTGATTAATTTTATTTGTATATAGTTTATTTATTGTATAATTAGGTACAAATATAATTTTTTTTTCTTTTATTTTTTTATTTAATTTTTTTAAAGAAATAGTATCTGCATGGAGAATATTATCTCTATGTATTAAAAATATTTTATTGGCTATTTTATTTAAAAATAATACTTCTTCAATAGCACTATTTCCTCCTCCAATAACAGCGATATTTTTATTTTTGTAAAAATATCCGTCACAAGTAGCGCATGTGGATATTCCTTTTCCATATAATGTTTCAATTTTAGGTAATTTTAGAATTTTAGGTATTGATCCAGTAGCGATAATTATAGTTTTACTATAATATGTATTTTTTTCTCCTATTAAACTAAATGGTTTTTCTAAAAAATTTACTTTATTAATTATGTCATTGATAATTTGTGTTTTTAACATTAATGCTTGTTTTTTAAATTTTTGCATTAAATGAATACCATTAATATTGTTATATTCTCCAGGTCAGTTACCTATATTAGGTGATTTAGTAATTAAACCACCTTCATTTAATCCAGTAATTAAAATAGGATGTAAATTTAATCTAGCGGCATATATTGCAGCTGTATATCCTGCTGGTCCCGATCCAATAATAATTGTATTATAAATATTCATAGAAATTTTAACAATTTATTTGTTAGTAAAAATTTACAATTTTGTGTATATATGTTATTTTAATACATTATAGGAATATAATTCTAAATATTTTTTAATTTAATAGATATTTTTTAATTAAATACTTTTATGTTAGATATTAAATTAATTATTAATAATGTAGATAATATTGTTGAAAAAATTAAATTACGTGTACCTAAATTTAATTTAGTAAAAATTATTCATTTATATAATTTGTGTAAAAAATCTAAAAAAAAAATAGAATTTTTGAAACATAAACATAAGTTATTAACAAAGTATATTTATACTAATAAATTATTATGTAAAAATTTAATTTATTTTCAAAAGATTAAATTTATTAAAAGATATACTATGAAATATAAATTTTTTTATAAAAAACATTATATAGAGTTATATTCATTATTATCTTATATACCTAATATTATTTCTTGAGATATACCTATAGGTAGTCAGGATAAAAATAATGAAATTATATCTGAGTATGGTCAGATAAAAAAAAATGTTTTTTCTGTCATAGATCATATTACATTCGGGAGAAAAATAGGAGAATTAGATTTCCATGATGTTAGTATATTAAGTGGTCCTCGTTATTATGTTATGCGTCATAGGATAGCAGCATTATATCGAGCAATTATACAATGTGTTTTAAATATTTATATATATAAATATAATTATACAGAAATATATGTACCATATATAGTAAAGAAAAATGCATTATTTAATACAGGACAATTACCTAAATTTTTGAATGATTTTTTTTATGTTTATAATAAAAATGATAATTTATTAGATAATTTTGCGTTAATACCTACTTCGGAAGTAGCTATAGTTAATTTATTTCGAGATAAAATTATTTCTCGTAAAATATTACCTTTAAAGTTAGTGGCTAGTACACCATGTTTTAGAGCAGAAGCAGGATCTTACGGTAAAAATAATAGAGGATTAATACGTACTCATCAATTTGATAAAATTGAATTAATACAAATTGTACATCCTACATTATCTACATTATCGTTATTACATTTGGTACAAGATGTAGAAAAAGTATTACAATTATTTCATTTACCTTATCGTAAAGTTTTATTATGTACAGGAACTATGCCTTTTAGTTCCAGTAAAACATATGATATTGAAGTTTGATCTCCTGTAGATAATAATTATGTTGAAGTAGCTTCTTGTTCTAATACAACAGATTTTCAAGCGCGTCGTTTAAATATTTGTTATAAAGATGTATGTATGTATAAAAAAAATTATTTACATATTTTGAATGGTACTGGTTTAGCAATAGGTCGTTTATTAGCTTTAATTATAGAGTCTCATCAAATTGATCAGGGTGTATTGAAAATTCCTGATATTTTAGTAAATTATATGAATGGTCTTAAATATATTAGATGTAAATAATTATTTATTGATAATAGTTTAGTATTTTAGGTGAATTATGTTTTATAAATGTTCTGTAGCTCCTTTATATCCTTTAACGGATCATCATTGTAGATATTTTTATAGTTGTTTTACACAATATATTAAATTATATACTTTTATGTACCATACGAATAGTTTGATATTTAAGTATCGAAATAATTTAATGGTTTTCAATACATTACAGGTACCAGTAGCTCTTCAATTAGTAGGTAATGAAGTTAGTAAATTTTATATTTGTGCTCAAATAGCACAAAAATTAGGTTATCAAGAAATTAACTTAAATATAGGTTGTCCATCTTATAATGCATATTATAATTCTTATGGTATTTATTTGATGTCTAATAAACAATTAATTATAGATTGTATTAATGCAATACATACTGGGGCTCCTAATTTATTAATTTCTTTGAAACAACGTTTAGGTATCAATACTATTAATTATAATTATTTAGTAGATTTTATAGGGGATATAGCTTATAAGACTGATTGTAAATATTTTATTATTCATGCTAGGAATATATTATTAAATAATTTTTCTTATAAAAAAAATTTATTAGTACCTAAAATTCAATATAATTATGTATATAAAATTAAAAAGGATTTACCTTTTATTACAGTAATAATAAATGGAGATATTACTAATATTATAGATATAGATCAACATTTAAAATATGTAGATGGTGTTATGTTAGGTAGAGGTATTTATTATAATCCTAAATTATTAATTGATATTCATAATTATTTTATATGTCAAGAAAAAAAAAATGTTTTTTTAAGAACACAATATGTATTTTATAAAGATAGAGTAATTACTATAAATAAATTTATTTATATGATATTATATCGTTTATATAAGTATATTATGTTAGAAGTTAAACTATATCATACTAATCCTTTAATGATTATTAAACATGTATTATATATTTTTAAAGGATATTATAATGCTTCTGTATTACGTAAAAGATTAATTTTATCTGTTAAACATTTTTATAAATTTATAAATTATCGGAAATTTATTAAATATATTTTTGATTAATATAATATATTTTTTATTCAGTTTTAGCTTTTTTAAATGCTTCCATCATAATAGTATTAAAAAATGGATGTTGTTTAATTTTTTCTTTTGTTAATAATTTTTGAGTAATTTTTTTAATTAAAATATTGTGTAATTTAAAATAAATAGTACGGTTTTGAGTATCTATTTTTGTAATTTTAGTATATACTAAATCATTTTTTTTTAATGTTTTTAAATATTTTTTACTATTTGTAGAAGAGATTTTATTGATTAATATATAACCTATTAATTGATGTTTTAAGTTTAATTGTATAAATTTATCAGTAATTTTTTTAATGTGAAGAGAAAGTGTTTTATTTTTTTGATAAATTTTTGAATATATATTTAATGGGTCTTTAGTTAATTGTTTTATACCTAAAGAGATTCTATTTTTATTAATATCAATTTGTAGTATCATAATTCTAATTATAGATCCTTTAGGATATGTTGTTTTAATGATATCTAGATTTTCTTTTAAATGTCATTGTATATCTGATATATGTATTAAACCATTAATATTATATTCTAATATGATAAAAATACCAAAATCTGTAATAGATTTAACTATACCGTATGTTTGTTCTCCTTTTTTGTATTTATCTTTAAATAATTTTCAAGGATTTGGTGTACATTGTTTAATACCTAAAGATATACGACGTGTTTGTGTATCAATATTTAATATCATAGTATTGATTGTATCGCCTATATGAAATAAATTAATAGGATTAATATTTTTGTTCATTCAATCTATTTCAGTAATATGGGCTAATCCTTCTATACCTTCTGCTATTTGTATAAAACATCCATATTCAGTTAAGTTTGTTATATGACCTTTAGTAATACTATTTATAGGATATTTATTATTGATGTTATCCCAAGGATCTGGTGTTAATTGTTTTAAACCTAAAGATACTCTATTTGTAATTTGATCAAATTTAATAATTTTAACTTTTATTATATTACCAATCTGTAGTAATTCAGTAGGATGTTTGATTCTTTTTCATGACATATCAGTAATATGTAGTAATCCATCTAATCCACCTAAATCTATAAATGCTCCATAATTAGTTAAATTTTTTACTAATCCTTTAATTATAAGTCCTTCATAAATAGATGTTAATAGTTGTTCTTTTTTATATTGATTTTCTTCTAAAAGAACAGCTTTACGAGAAATAACAATATTATTTTTATATTTATCTAATTTAATAATTTTAAATTCTAATGTTTGTCCTTCTAAAATTATATTATCTTTAATAGGTTTAATATCTATTAAAGAACCTGGTAGGAAAGCTTTTAAACCATTTAGATCTACTGTATATCCTCCTTTTACTTTATTATTAATAAAACCTATTATATTTTTATTATTTTTATAAAATTTATAAATATTTTTTCATAATTCATATATTTTAGCTTTTTCTCTTGAGATGATTGTTTCACCATAACCATTTTCTATAGTTTCTAATATAACATTTATTTCATCATTTAATTTAATTTCAAGGTTACCTTTATTATTAATAAATTGTGTTATAGGAATAGTAGATTCTGATTTTAATTTAGTATCAACTAAAACATTATTTTTATTAATTTGTATTACTGTTCCTTTAATTAAGGAACCATTTTTAATATTTTTATTATATAAATATTTTTTAAGTATATGATTGAATAATGTAGTCATAATGTATATTAAATAATAATTTATTTTTGTTTATATTTATAATTATCTTTATAATTTTATCATATTTATGATAATGAATATTTTATATTTGTTAATTATTTTTATTTTAGATTTTTATTTTTTCTATAAGATCTGTTAATAATAGTATTATTTATAATAATACTATTATATATAATATATGGGTTATTATTGATATATATAAAATTATTTATTGTTAAAAAGGAATTTCTTCACTAAGATCTATCGATATTTCATTTTGATTTTTGTTAGTTATTTTATTATTTTTTTTATTATTAATATCTTTATTAAAGTTTTTTTTATAATTTTTATTCCCTAACATTTGCATAGTACCGTTAATATTCACTATTATTTCTGTAATATAACGATCATATCCTTTAGGATCTTGTCATTTTCTAGTTTGTAAAGATCCTTCAATATATATTTGAGAACCTTTATGTAAATATTCTGCTGCTATTTCAGCTAATTTACCAAATAGTACTACTCTATGTCATTCTGTTTTTTCTTTATTTTCTTTAGTATTTTTATCTTTTCATATTTCTGAAGTTGCTATATTTAAATTAGTAACAGTATTACCATTAGACATATATCTAATTTCGGGTTCTTGTCCTAAATTACCTATTAAAATAACTTTATTAATACCTTTACTTGCCATATTTATTTTGTAAGTAATAAAAATATTTATAATATATGATTTTTTTTAAGAAAAAATATTTAAATGTTTCGAATATATTCATATGTATTTTTAGCATAATTATCAAATCTTGATATTTTACCATTAAATATTAAATGTATACGTCCAGTAGGACCATTACGTTGTTTACTAATAATTATTTCAGCTATACCTTTCATATTACTATTGTTATTATACACTTCATCTCTATATATAAACATAATTAAATCTGCATCTTGTTCTATAGAACCTGATTCTCTTAAATCTGAATTTACAGGTCTTTTATCTGATCTTTGTTCTGATGATCTATTTAATTGAGATATAGCAATTATAGGTATATTTAATTCTTTAGCTAATGCTTTTAGAGATCTTGATATATCTCCTATTTCTAAATTTCTATTATCTAAATATATATTAGATTTTATTAATTGTAAATAATCAATCATAACTAGACTTAAACCATTATTTTCTTTATATATTTTTCTAGTTTTTGATCTTATATCAGTTGGTGTTAAAACACATGAGTCATCTATAAAAATATTTTTTTTTTTTTCTAATAAATTTATAGTACTTGAAATTTTAGCTCAATCTTCATCATTTAGTTGTCCTGTTCTAATTTTTTTTTGTTCTACTCTAGATAATGAAGAAATAATTCTAATGATAATTTGTTCTGAAGGCATTTCTAAACTAAAAATTAATATTGGTTTCATTTGAGAAATAGAAATATTTTCACATATATTCATAGCGAATGTAGTTTTTCCCATAGATGGTCTAGCAGCAATAATAATTAAATCAGATTTTTGTAATCCAAAGGTTTTTTGGTTTAGATCAATATATCCAGTATCTATACCTGTTAAATCAGGACATGGATTTTTATATATATTTAGTATATGTTGTTTTGTTTTTTTAAGAATATGGTTAATATTTTGAGGATGGTTATTTTTGTCGTAGGTATTTTCAGAAATTTGAAAAATTTTAGATTCTGCTATATCTATAATTTCTTTACTATTTTTAGTTTGAGGATTGTAACTTATAGTAATAATTTCATTAGCAATATAAATTAATTTTCTAATAATAGATTTTTCTTTAATAATTTCTGCGTAAAAATTTATATTTGATATGCTAGGAATATTACGTGTTAGTTCTGCTAAGTAATGTAATCCTCCTATTAAAATTAATTTTTTTTTTTTTTTTAAAGATTCTGATAAAGTAATTAAGTCTATAGGTTTATAATGCAATATAAGATGTTGCATTTCATTAAAAATAATTTGATGATTTTTATGATAGAAATCTTTTTTCTGAAGAAGATCATTAATAGTATCTCATTGATTATTATCTAACATTAATCCACCTAAAACTGATTGTTCTGCTTCTAAAGAAAATGGTGGTATATAGAAATTTATATTATGATCGTGTTTTTTAGTGTGAATGTTTATATTCATTTATTTTTTGTGAGGTTATAAAATATTTCTATATCCTATATATAGGAAGATAATTTCTATATATGTTATTCTATTTTAAATAGAATATTTATGAAATTTATGTAATAATTATTATATATTTATATTATTCGAAATAAAGAAGTAGATATAGATTATCTGTTTATATTTTATGTAAATGAGTTTAATTTAGTATATTAGAATGTTTAGAGTAGGTTTAATTTATTTATGAAATTTAAATTTATTAAAGTAAACAATTTAAAGGTAAATTGTATTATTTTATGATGTGTAAAAACATTAAATGCAATTATTGTTGACCCTGGTGGTGCATATAGTGAAATAATTTATTTTATTTCTCAAAATAATTTAAAAATTATTAAAATTATTATAACACATTGTCATATTGATCATTTTTATTTAGCATATGATTTTGCTTTATATTATAAGGTATTGATATATGGTCCTAGTATAGAAGATAAAGTATTATTTGAAAATAATATATTCCAGAACACTATTCTACCAATATGTAATTATATTCAACCTGTTATTATTTGGACATTGGATAAGATGAAAATCTATATTAGTAGTGATTTATATTTTACAGTTATTCATTGTCCTGGACATACACCTGGGCATATAATATTATATAATTCAAAATATAAATTTTTAATAACTGGTGATGTATTATTTAAAAATTTTATTGGTAGGACTGATTTATTAGGAGGTAATTATATACAGTTAATTAATAGTATTATTACGAGAATATTAGTGTTAGATTATAATGTATTATTTATACCAGGACATGGTATTATGTCTTGTATAAAACATGAATTAATATATAATAAATATATTAAATTTTTTATTGATAAAAAAGATTAATATTAATAAAAATGTTATTTTTTATATATTTGATATGAATATTTTTTATATATTTTATTTTTATATAGAGATCATGTCTGAGGAATATTAAATGTATTGATATTTTTATTAGTTTCTATATAAATTAATGCATTTTTAGTAAGCATATTATATTTATCTAGTTTAGATAAGAGAATATTTCATTTATTATATGTATATGGTGGATCTAAAAAGATTATTTGATATTTTTTATGTATATTTGTTTGTTTTAATCAGTTAATTATATCTTTATATATAATAGTATATTGATTTTTTAATAAAATTTGTGTATTTTTAATTAAATATATGATATTTTTATAATTTTTTTCTATCATAGTGATGTGTTTGGCGCCTTGAGATAAAGATTCTATACTTAAGGCTCCTGTACCAGCAAAACAATCTAAACAAATACTATTTTTAATAAAGGGATATAATCAGTTAAATAAAAGTTTTTTTACTTTACTTAATGTAGGTCTAATGTTAGTTTTTTTATTTATTTTAAGTTTTAAAAATTTATATTTACCGCTGGATATGTATATTTTGTTTTTGTATTTCATATTTACAAGTATATATATAAAATATGTTGTGTTTTTTATAAAGAATATTATTAATTTATTGTTAGTATTCAATAAATTATTATAATTTATGTTATAGTATATTTATACTAAATATAATAATATTTTTTATGAAATAAATTTTTATTTAATACATTAAACATAAATACTATATTTAAATAATATTATTAGAGATGAATATCTTATGTTGAATGATAATTATTATTTTCATATACCATCTTTAGGTAGTTTATATACTTATATAAGAATAGTAAATTCTTGACCAATTTTATCATTAAAAGAAGAAACAGAATTATTTCAAAAATATTTTAATACTAATGATTTAGATGCAGTTAAAATATTAGTTTTATATCATTTAAGATATGTAGTTTATTTTGCTAAACATTACAGTGGGTATAATGTCCCGTTAGCTGATTTAATACAAGAAGGTAATATAGGTTTAATTATAGCTATTAAAAGATTTAATCCTTTATTTAAAGTACGTTTGATTTCTTTTGCTGTATATTGAATAAAATCTTTAATTTATAATTATATTTTAAAAAATTGAAGAATAGTTAAAATAGCGACTACTAATATACAACGTCGTTTATTTTTTAATATCAGGAAATATAAATTATGTAATCATCTTTTTAAGAAAAAAGAAATTATATTATTATCGAATAAATTAAAGATATCAAGTATAGAGATTATTAATATGGAATTAAAAATGTTATCACATGATATTCATTTAAATTGTTTATTAACTCATAATAAAAAATATTCAAATATTTGTCTAGGAAATACAAGTTATAATTATTGTACAGATTTTACATTTTTGTTAGAACAAATAAATTGGAAAATTTATATCTTAAATAAATTATATAATGCTATTTCTTTTTTAGATATAAGAAGTAAGCATATTATTTATTTTAGATGATTAAATAATAAAAGATATACATTAATACAATTAGCTAAATATTATGGTTTAACTGCAGAACGTATACGACAATTAGAAAAAAAGGCTATTAATAAATTAAAAAATTATGTTTTAAATTAGTATAATTATACTTTATTTATATAATGATTAATTATATAATATATATTAATTTAGAAATTAAATTAATAATTTACATTATTTATGTAGGGTATATATTAATAATAATATTAAATGGATTATTTATAGTGACTACGATCATAAGTATAAGAAAAAATAATTTAGTAGTTATGGGTGGCGACGGACAGGCTACTTTAGGGCATACAGTTTTAAAATCTAATGTTAAAAAAGTAAAGAGAATTTTTTTTAATAAAGTTATTGTAGGTTTCGCTGGTGCTACTGCTGATGCTTTTACATTATTAGAAAATTTTGAGAAAAAATTATCTTTGTATCAAGGTAATTTAATGAAATCAGCAGTTGAATTAGCAAAAGATTGGAGAACTGATCGTATATTACGTAAATTAGAAGCATTATTAGCTGTTATTGATAAGAAATATTCTTTAGTAATAACAGGTAGTGGTGATGTCATTCAGCCTGAAAATAACCTAATAGCAATAGGTAGTGGTGGTACATATGCTTTAGCTTCAGCGAAAGCTTTATTAGAAAATACAGATTTAAATGCTAGAGTAATAGTAGAAAAATCTTTATTAATTGCTTCTGAAATTTGTTTATATACTAATAATATATTTACTATAGAAGAACTAAAATTAGTTTAGTTAAATATTATTATGAATGAATATTAGATAAAGGTAATTATAATTTTATGTATACTGAAATGACTCCCCAAGAAATTTTGCATGAATTAAATAAATATATAGTAGGTCAAAATGATGCTAAAAAAGCTGTTGCTATAGCTTTACGTAATAGGTGAAGAAGAATGCAGTTAGAAAGTGATATACGTGATGAGATAACTCCTAAAAATATTTTAATGATAGGCCCTACTGGAGTAGGTAAAACTGAAATAGCACGTCGTTTAGCTAAACTTAGTGATTCTCCATTTATTAAAGTAGAAGCAACAAAATTCACTGAAGTAGGTTATGTAGGTAAAGATGTAGATACGATTATTAGAGATTTAACAGATTTAGCTATTAAAATGATTAAAGTTAAATCTATGGAAATTAATCTTCTTAAAGCTCGTAAGTTAGCGGAAGAACGTATACTTAATGTGTTAGTACCTGTACCTAAAATTAATTTAAAAGAAGATAATAAAGATAGATTATATCAATTAAATCTTGTTAGGGAAGCATTACGTAAAAAATTATATGATGGGACTTTAGATGATAAAGAAATAGAAATTGATATGGCAGTAACTACTATGGGAATAGAAATTATGTCTCCACCTGGTATGGAAGAAATGACTAGTCAATTACAATCTATTTTCCAGAATTTAAGTGGACAAAAAAAAAGGAATAAAAAATTAAAAGTTAAAGATGCTATGCATTATTTAATAGAAGAAGAATCAGCAAAATTAGTAAATTTTGAGGAATTAAAACGTAATGCAATTAGTTTAGTAGAACAACAAGGTATAGTATTTATAGATGAAATAGATAAAATTTGTAAACGTAGTGAAAATTCTGATGCTGGTATTTCTAGAGAAGGTGTACAAAGAGATTTGTTACCGTTAATTGAAGGTAGTGCTGTTACTACTAAATATGGTGTAGTTCGTACAAATCATATTTTATTTATTGCATCTGGTTCTTTTCAATTGTGTGATCCTACTGATTTAATACCGGAATTACAAGGTAGATTACCTATACGAGTTAAATTAAAACAGTTGTCTGTAGAAGATTTTGAAAAGATTTTAGTAGAACCTAAAGTAGCTATTACTGTTCAATATCAAGAGTTATTAAAAACAGAAAATATTGATATTTATTTTACTAAAGATGGTATTCGTTGTATAGCAGCAATATCATGGTATATTAATGAAAATAATGAAAATATTGGGGCTCGTCGTTTATATACTGTATTAGAAAAATTAATGGAAGAAATATCTTTTAATATACATAAATATAAAAATAATTTAATTACAATAGATGCTAATTATGTTAATAATAAATTATCTTATTTAAAAAATAGTGAAGATTTAGAACGTTTTATTTTGTAATCTATTTTTGACATACTTTACAGTAATATAAAGTTCTGCCATATTTTTTGTATGTATTAATAGTATTATGACAAAAGGTACATATTTTTTTTTTATATATTAGTAATTTTTTTTGATAATTACCGATTTTATGAGGCATATATTTATATGATTGTATAGTAGTTCCTTTATGTAGAATACTTTGTTTTAAAATATATTTAATATTATTAACTAAAATATGAATTTGTCAATAATATAATTTATTTGCTGGAGTATATGGAAGTATATTACTTTTAAATAGACTTTCATTAGCATATATATTACCGATACCAGATATTCATTTATTATTTATTAATATGTTATGTATACATCTTTTAGTTTTATTTGTTATTTTAAATAAATATTTTGTATTAAAATTATTACTTAACGGTTCTGCTCCTAGTTTATGAATAATATGATAAATAGGTATAAAAGTTTTATATCATAAAATAATACCAAATTTACGTATATCATTGTACCTAAGGATATAAAAGTTATTAACTATAAGTTCTAAACAATCATGTTTATGAAGTTTAGGCATAGAATATTTATTAAATATTAATATATTACCTGTCATACCTAAATGTATTAGTAAATATCCATTACTTGTATAAAATATTAAATATTTTGAAAATCTTTTAATATTATAAATAATTTGATTTTTTAAGTTATATATATTCGAAGATATATTGTATTTAAGTTTTGTATAGTAAATATTGATTTTTGTTATAGTATTATTGATACATATATGTTGTATAGTATTTTTTATAGTTTCTATTTCTGGAAGTTCTGGCATAAATTATATATTTCTATTTATTTTATTATAAATAATTTAAGAATTATAAATATTTATATTTTTAGATGAAATGTTATTTTATGAATTATATTTTTTAATATGAAAACAATTAATATTTGATTTAAAAATCAAGCTAACATGACGGCTAGTATATATAATGTCCATATGACTTATATTCATTGGAAAATAATTTTTTATTGTAGAAGTTATTTTTTTAAATATAATGTTATTCCTAATTTAAGATTGATAATAATATATTTAAATAATATTATTAAGGGGAAAAAATTTACTAGTCTAGATATATATTTATTATTTTCTAAAAGAATATTTTTTATAATTTCTAAAATTTCTTGTTTACCTAAAGAAGTGGGATGTTTTTAATAGTATATATATTTATTGTTAAAATATTGTGATTAAAAATTATCATTTCTTTCTATTTTTCATAATATGGGAATATGTTTAATTTTTTGTATAATATATTTCATCAGTTTAAATAAATAATATTCTTTTTGATGATATATTGTAATATATCAACTAAATATATTCTTTATGTAATTATTATTTTTATTAAAAGGACCAATGATTTTAATATTGTTATTTTTATATAGAAATATAATATATAAGATATATCTAAAAAAAGAGTGAATTTTTTTAATATTTTTATGTATAGCATATAAGTATATTTCATATATATAAGGAGGTAAATTAATTAATTTACGTATTTTTAAATATTGTTTAAGACATCATTTATATTGATGAGTCATTAAATTATGTCATATGTGATGTTCTGGATATTGAGTTTGTATAATTATTTCTTTATTTTTATTTGTATGATTTAATTTTTCTATAATTTTATAATATGTTTGTGTAAAAGATTCTAGTATAATATGATTATTACTATAAAGTAAATAATCAATATTAAGAAAAATTATTAATGTAATATTTTTAATATAATTTATATTATTAATAATATTAGTAGAAATAAAAATTTTATTTTTTGAGTTTTTAATTTTTGTTAAATTAATGTTAATAAGATTTTTTTTATTTAAATTAATAATGTGAGTATCAGAAAATATTTTTTTTATAATTATATATATATAATCAATTCCTTTATTTAAGAATAATATTTTATTTTGTTTACATATATAACATTTTCGAATAGAATAATTACAATTATTACAAACAATAATTTTTTTATTGTGATTAAATGAATAATCATTCTTACATATTGGACAAGTAATTTTTTTTTTACATTTAATACATCATAGTTTATCAGCATAACCTGTTTTATTAAAAATTATTAAAATATTGTTTTTATTTAATAGATGTTTATTAATAGTAGTAATAATTTGATTATTTAATTTAATATTGTAATTTGGATTGTAGTTAGTATTTAATATACTATTTTGTATTTTAGGAAAATTATGTTTGTTTGTGTTTTTTATATATATTAATTTATATTTTTTTATTTTTAAATTATAATAACTTAAAATATTTGGTGTAGAAGATTCTAGAATAACTGGTATTTTAAGTATTTTAGCACGTATAAAAATAATATTTTTAATATTATATAAAAATTTTTTTTCTTTATATAGTTGGTCATGTTCATTATATATAATAATAAAAGATAATTGTACAAAAGGTAAAAAGACAGCTGTTCTAGTACCTATAATAATAAGAGTTTTTTTTTTTAGAATATTTATTCATGTAATGTATTTTTTTTTATTAGTAAGTTTAGAATGTCATATATCTAGATATTGTTGATATTGCTGAAAATTATTATTAATAATAAATTGGATATTTTTTATAGTGGGGACTAAAATTAAGATTTGTTTGTGTTGTTTAATTAATTTGTGTAATATAAAATGATAAATTGTATATTTTTGATGTTGGATATATTTATTAGATATAAATAATCAGATTATAAATCTATTTAAGAATTTATTAATTTTTTTATATATATATTTATATTTGTAATATTTTTTATATATCTTTTTATAGTTAAATGTTTTATAGGGTTGATTGTCTATATGTAGAGATGTAGGTATATATTTAGGTATTATATTAAATAATAATACACCTAATGGATAAAAATAATATTTAGATACTATAATTATAGTTTTTAATAAATTAATTGGTATTAAGGAATATTTATCAATAAGTTTATATATATATTTAATTTTATAGTTAATATTTTTGTTATTTTTTTTTTGTTTATAAATATTAATAATAATACCAGTAGTGAAGGTATTTTTAATAGATACTTTTACTCTTGCTCCTATTTCTATATTTTTTATATTTTTAGTTTTGTATATTAATTGAGGTATATTTTTATTTTTGAATACTATTTTAAGTATATACATATTGTTAATATATTTACATGATGTGAAAAAGATTATTTTTATTAAGAGGATTATAATGAAAAAATATATTCATCCTATTATGTCATCTATACAGATGATTTGTACTTGTGGTAATAAAATGATAGTACAATCTACATTAAAAAATAAAATTTTTCATTTAGATGTATGTTATAAATGTCATCCATTTTATACAGGTAAACGGAAAATTACTGATATTAAAGGAAGATTAGAAGTATTTAAAAAACGATTAAATAAAATTAATTATTTTACTTAATAATATTTATTATTAATCAAATTTAATTTAAATAAAATTAGATAATTACATTATTGTTATATGTATATATAACATATAATGTAAAATATATATTTTTATAGAAATATATTTTTTTAGTGATATAAAAGACTATTTATATCTAAAATATATTATTATTATTTAATTTAGTTTTTGTATTGATTGCATGAATATTTGTATGTCTAAAGATGTTTTTCCTATTAGAGCACCATTAATATATTTATTATTTATAATAGATGCAATATTATATTGATTAATAGATCCTCCATATATTACTTTTGTATTAGTATTATTGTTAGGATTAATGTTATTTAAATATTTTTTAATATATTTATGTATATTTTTAATATGTAATATATTAGCACTTTGTCCAGTACCTATAGCTCAAATTGGTTCATATGCGATAATAGTATTAATAAAGATATTTAGGTTAGATTTTTTTACTAAATAATTAAGTTGTTGTATACATATTTCTAAACTTTTTTTATTTATATATTCATTTATATTTTCTCCTATACATATGATAGGTTTTATATTATATTTTTTACTTAATATAATTTTTTTAAGAATATTATAATTAGTTTCATAATGTCATTTTTTTCTTTCAGAATGTCCTAAAATAACATATTTAATATTATTATCTTTTAACATTTTAGCAGATATTTCCCCTGTATAAGGTCCTTTCGTATGGAAATCTATATTTTGAGCACAGAGTTTAATATTATATATATTATATTTTTTTAATATTTTTTGTATATATGGGATATAAATAATAGGTGGTGCAATAATAATTTTTAATTTATTGTTAATATTATGTTTTTTTCATATTTTAAAGTAGTTTTTGATTTTTATTTTATTACTATTTAATTTTCAGTTAGCTATTATAATTTTCATGATAAATAAATTAAATAATTGAATTAATATTGATAATATATATTATATATATTATTTTAAAAATTTATAATAAATATAATTAAGTTGGTTCAAACTATATGATTAAAATATTTAATAAAAATCCTATTTTTTCTGATATTATTTGTAAATTATTAATATCAAAAGTAAATGGTATTTATATTGATGGGACATATGGAGAAGGTGGACATACTTCATTAATTTTACATAATTTAGGTACATTAGGTAAATTATATGCTTTTGATAGAGATATAGAAGCAGTTTTATTAGCAAAAAAAATTTTTGATGTAAGATTTAAAATCATACATAGTAATTTTATTTTTATTGAAAAATATATTATTAAATATAATTTAATGGGTAAAATTAATGGAATTTTGTTAGATTTAGGTTTATCTAATATACAATTATTTAATAAATCCAGAGGTTTTTCTTTTATGTTAGATGGTCCTTTAGATATGAGAATGGATCAAACTACAGGTATTACTGCTAGTCAATGATTAAATAGAGCTAAGTATCTTGATTTATTTAAAGTAATTAAAATTTATGGTGAAGAAAAATTTGCTAAACGTATTGCTTATGCGATTATTAATTATCGTAATTTTAGATATTTATCTATGACTAAAGAATTAGTGACTATTATTAAAAAAAATACTTTTTTTAATAAATATTATAAACATCCAGCTACTAGAACATTTTTAGCTTTACGTATTTATATTAATGATGAATTAAATAATTTATTAAAAGTATTACATATTGCTTATAAGATATTATCTACTAAAGGTAGATTATTAGTTATTAGTTTTAATTCTTTAGAAGATAGAATAGTTAAAACATTTATTAATAATAAAGTTAATAGTACCAATGTAGTTTTACCTGATTTACCATTAAATATTATACAACTTAATAAGTTGTATCCTCAAAAAATGAAAAAAATTGGTGTTTTTAAACCTAGTTATTTAGATATATTACATAATATTTCTTATAGAAGTGCTATATTGAGAGTAGCTGAGAAATTATAAATATTTGTATGTAAATTTTATATAAAATTATTTTATATCTAATTAATTGCAGATTAAATTTTGTATTTATAATATATAATATTTATATTAATTATAAGTAATTAATAGAAATATTAAATAATATGTAAAATAAAATTTTTATATTTAGTGTTATCATAAATATTCATGAATAATTATATTATATATTTCTATATATTTATTAATTTTAAAAATTAAATTTATTTTTTTTAAAAAATAATATAATATATAATTATATTATTTTAAGTAATTTAAATCTTTTTATAATGAGTTTAGTATGAAAATTAAACGTATATTATTAATATCAGATGGTTTTGGGGATCATATTTATCCTACTTTAGTAGTTGCTAAATATTTTAGGTCAAAAGGTAAAGATTTTAAATGAATTAGTACTAAAACAGATTTATTAAATAGGGTTAATACTAAATATAAATTTAATATAGAGTATATTACTTTATCTGTATTAAAAGATAATTTTTTAAATCAAGTAGTTAGTTTTTTTAAAAATTTTAAATATATTTATTTAATGTTATCTATATTAATTGAATATAAACCAGATTTGATTATATGTATGGGTGGAGTTATTACTAATATTAGTATTCTTTCTTCATGATTATATCGAACTCCGGTAATAGTACATGAAAAAGATGCATATATAAGTATATATAGAAAATATTTATATTATCTTAGTACTAAGATATTACAAACATATCCTGGAGTTATGGATAATGCAGTAACTGTAGGTAATCCTATTAGACAAAATATTTTAAATATATTAACTCCTAATATTCGTTTAAAAAATCGTCAAGGTGTTATTAATATTTTAGTGTTAAATGGTTCTTCAGAATCTTTATTAATTAATGATATTATATATAATTCTTTAGAACATTTAGATAAGAATAAGTTTTTTATTTTACATCAAATAGGTCTTAATAATAAAGATTGGTTTGCAACTAAAAAGAAATATCCACATTATAATGTTATAGATTATATTGATAAGATATCTGAAATGTATAATAAAGTAGATTTAGTTATTAGTAGAGCTACTTCTATTATGGTTAGTGAATTATGTGCAGTAGGTATAGCTGCTATTTATGTACCTACAGATATTGTACAGTATCATAATGTGAAGTTTTTAAGAGATTTAGGTGCAGCTTTTATTATTAAAGAAAATAAATTTAATGTTAAATATTTATGTAAGATATTACATAGTTTAAATCATCAAAAATTATATAAAATATCTAATTTATGTTATTCGACTCGGATTAATAATTCTAATAAAATGTTTTTTAATGAATTAGAGAATATGAGTGATTAATTAATTAATTATAAGATGTTTATATTTTTTTTAAAAAAAATAAATAATAATATGAATAATATTTATTATTATTTATCTATGATTTATAGATAGACATTAATATTTAAGTATTTTTATTATTTTTAATGTATATTAAATATATTGTATATATAATATACACAATGTTTTCATATTGTATATATTATATGTGATATAAATAATGTATTTATATATCTATATATAAAATATATAAAATATATGAAAATTTTTAGTCTTTATATATATATATTTATATATAGATATAATGTTTTATATGTTTTTTTATTATTATATATTTTTAATATAAATGTATTAATTAATATTATTAAATATTTGAGGTTTAGTTTTTACTGATATAATTTTTATTGAATGTATTTTTTTTTGTATTAAATATAAAATATCTTTTTTATTTTGATTAAAATATATATATAAATATGGATTATTAATTATTACTTGTAAAGTATTTTTATTAAAATTAATAATTTTATATTGTTGATTAATTATAGTAGGAGTATATTTATTTAATATATTATTTAAGTGATTAAGAATTTTAACTTTTTTTATTATTTTATTTAAATAAATAAATTTTTTTTTTTTAAAAATATTATTAATTAAATGTGGATATTTATTTTTGTTCATTTTTATTTAAGATATTATACTATTCATAATATATTAATAAATATTTGTAATATATATATAATATAAATATTTAGCACATTCTTGTATATAATTTTATGTTTATAAAATTTTTTTCTTATTGATTTAATAAAAAGATTACTAAACAATTTCTTTCTTTTTATAAAATAGTTCAAAAAATTAATTTATTGGAACCAATATATAATAATTATACAGATATACAATTAAAAGAAAATACTTATAGATATCGTGATTTATTATTATCAGGTAAGAAAAATAAATTTGATTTATTACCTGAAGTATATGCTAATGTTAGAGAAGCTAGTAAAAGAATTTTATCTATAAGACATTTTGATGTTCAATTACTAGGAGGTATTATATTATACCATCCTTGTATAGCTGAAATGAAAACAGGAGAAGGTAAAACAATAACATCTACATTAGTAGCTTATCTTAATGCATTAGAAGGTAAAGGAGTACATATAGTAACTATTAATGAATATTTAGCTAAACGGGATTATCAATATAATAGTGTATTATTTAAATTTTTAGGTCTTACTGTAGGTTTAAATTTATCTAATATGACAAGAGCACAAAAACAAAAAGCTTATTTAGCTGATATTACATATAGTACTAATAGTGAATATGGTTTTGATTATTTAAGAGATCATATGGTAAATATGATAGATAATAAAGTACAGAGGACATTATATTACGCATTATTAGATGAAGTGGATTGTATTTTAATAGATGAAGCACGTACGCCATTGATTATTTCAGGTAGTATAAATAATGATAATAAATTATTAACTCAAATTAATAATATAATTCATAATTTAATTTTACAAGATAAAGATGATACTGATACCTATCAAGGAATAGGTGATTTTGTTATTGATGAAAAAAATCGTCAAATTTCTTTAACTGAAAGAGGAATAATTAAAATAGAAAATTTGTTGGTAATTAATAAGATAATTAATATTAAGAATAAATTTTATAATTTAGAACATATTAATATAATGCATCATGTAATTATGTTACTAAAAGCTTATTATTTATATAAGAAGAATATTGATTATATTATTAAAGATAATAAGATTTTGATTGTTGATGAACATACTGGTAGAGTTATGTTAGATAGAAGATGATCAGATGGTTTACATCAGGCTATTGAGATAAAAGAATGTGTTGATGTTAAACAGGAAAATAAAATATTAGCTTCTATTACTTATCAAAATTATTTTAGATTATATAAAAAGATATCAGGTATGACAGGAACAGCTTTAACTGAAGCATATGAATTTAAAACTATTTATGGGTTAGATACTTTATCTGTACCTACTAATGAAATTATTATTCGTAAAGATTTATCAGATTTAATTTTTTTAACAGAACGTGAAAAAATACAAGCTATTATATATGATATTAAACAAAAACATTTATTACATCAACCTATTTTAGTAGGGACTTTGTCAATAGAAAAATCTGAACTTATTTCTAATGAATTAAAAAAAATAGGTATTAAACATAATATTCTAAATGCTAAATTTCATGCATCTGAGGCTTTTATTATTTCACAAGCAGGTAAATTAGGTTCAGTCACAATTGCTACAAATATGGCTGGTAGAGGTACTGATATTGTGTTAGGTGGTAATTTATATGCTGAGATAGCGTCTATGAAACATAGTATTACTAAAAAACAATATAAATTAATGAAAGAGAAATGGATATTACATAATAATTTAGTTAAGGAAAAAGGTGGATTGTATGTAATGGGTACAGAAAGACATGAATCTCGTAGGATAGATAATCAATTACGTGGAAGATCAGGTAGACAAGGAGATCCTGGAATAACAAGATTTTATATTTCTTTAGAAGATCCTTTAATTAGGTTATTTAGTACTAAAAATATTATAGTTTTTATGAGGAATATAGGTGTACAATATGGTGAATCTTTAGAACATCCTTGGTTAAATAGAGCTATAGAAAAAGCTCAACAAAAAGTAGAAAATAGAAATTTTGATTATCGTAAACAATTATTAGAATATGATGATATTATCAATAATCAACGTATGATTATATATCAAGAAAGGGATCGTTTATTAAATTTAACTCAGATTAGGTATATATTTATATTATATGAAGAGTGTTTCATTGATTATATGCTGAAAGATTTTAGTGATACTTTTGTTTATGACATTACTAGTAGTAAATATATATATAAAAAATTTTGGTCATTATTAAAAATAAAATTACAAATACGTCCTTGTATTGGTTTATATAAATATCAATTGAAACAATATTTAATATTGTGTATGCATATTATGTATAATATAAAATTAACTAATTTAGGTGAATCTATTTTTTATTCATTGATACAAACTATAATGTTAGAAAATTTAGATATGTTATGAAAAGAATATCTTTCTTATGTAGAAAATTTACGGGATAGTATTTATTTAAGAGGATATGCTGAAAAAGATCCTAAATTAGAATATAAGATAGAAACTTTTAAAGTATTTACTAAAATGTTATCTAATTATAAATTAGATGTAGTTAGAATTACATATAGTTTACCTATAAATATTTATGATATAAATAAATATATTTATTATACTCGATCTCTTAATAATTTTTCTTAAGAAACATATTAATTTAATAATAAATTTAAATAATAGGATATGTAGTGAGCGTTAGTATTTATATTTTTCTTAAATATTGTTTGAGAATTTCTATTAGCATGGTCAGAAATAATTTTTATACTAATGAAAGGTTTATTAAAAATAAAACAAGTTTGTGCTACTGATGTAGCTTCCATATCTACTAGTTTAATATTTTGGAAATATTTATATATTTTATTTATTTTTTCTTTATTATCTATAAAAGTATCTCCAGTAATAAGATTACCTGTATAATATGTTTGTTTATGTCATAATAATTTTTTTTTAAATTTTAATAAAATTTTATTATTGCTAGTAAAATATTTAGGGTATTGAGGTATATGTCCTATATCATAGTTAAATGAAGTTAAATCAAAATCATGATAATATAATTTTCGTATTAGAAAGATATTATGGTATTTATGTTTTTTTTTTAATATACCTGCTGTACCAATATTAATAATATATTTTATTTTTTTAAATCTTACTATTATTGAAGTAGCTATAGAAGCACATACTTTTCCTATACCCGAAATTATAAGAATAATTTTTTTTTTTTTTAATAATCCTCAAATAATTTTTATTTTGTTTATGTATTTGATTTTAGTGATGAGAATAGTTTTTAAAAAAATGTTAATTTCTTTTTCTAACGCTACTATAAGACCTATAGTCATATTATATAGTGTATATCTTTTATTATATAAATAATTTATAATATAGTGATTAATATAATTATATATATTATAATTATTTTTTACATAAATATATATTTATTACATTAATTTATTTTAATAATTGATTGTATATTCAGTTTAATAATTTAAATTATGGAAGAAAATAATATTTTATCAATTAAATGAAGACCACAATGTTTCCAGGATTTTGTAGGTCATAAATATATTATAGAAATTTTAGTAAATAGTTTAAAAATAGGTAAGATTTATAATGCATATTTATTTTATGGGAATAGAGGAGTAGGTAAAACTAGTTTAGCTCGTGTGTTAGCTAAAAGTATTAATTGTATAAAAGGTGTTACAGTACATCCTTGTTTATTATGTAATCATTGTGTTAATATTGCTGTAGGTAAAGCTGTAGATGTTATAGAAATAGATGGGGCTACACGTACTCGTGTAGAGGATATTAAACATATATTAGATAATATTTATTATTTACCTATGTCTATGCGTTATAAGATTTATATTATTGATGAAGTACATATGTTATCTAAATATAGTTTTAATGCTTTTTTAAAAACATTAGAAGAACCTCCTCAACATGTAAAGTTTATTTTAGCTACTACTGAATTTCATAAAATACCTGAAACGATTTTATCACGTTGTATGATATTTAATTTACATGCATTAAGTATGAAATATATTAAAGAACGTTTAAGATATGTAGCTGAACGTGAATCGATTATGTTAGATAAAAATGTTTTAGATGTAATATCTACATTTGCTAATGGTAGCATGCGTGATGCTTTAATGATGATGGACCAATTAGTTATGTTAGATAGTAATTGTAAATATATTAATATTCATAAAGTAAATACATATTTAGGTATAGTAGATAATTTTATTATTATATCTTTTATAAAATATATTTGTGTTAAGAATACTAATAAAATTTTTTTGTTATTAAAATATTTTTATAAAAAGTATATTAATTATACTCAATTATATTTAATGTTAGTAAAATATTTACATATAATATTTTTATTATTAAAATTTCCTAAATTAAATACTAAAGTTTTACATATTCATAAAAAATATTTAAAATATTTATTAGATTTAACAAAATATACTAATATTGATAGTATTAGTTATTATTATAAAGTGTGTTTAATTGGTCAACAATATATAAAATATTTTCCTAATAGTAAGATAAATTTTGAGTTTAGTATATTATGTATGTTATCTTATCCTGAAAATAATATTTTTTTAGATTTTTATAATTTAACTTAATTAATAATGATTAGTTATTTTAAAAAATAATTAATATAAATTGTATATGTTGTTCATAGTGTCAAATATTTATGTATAAATAAAGAGATATTTAATCTATATATCTTAGATAAATTAAATATTTTTATTTATAAAATGTTTTTTTATTAAAAATAGTATATGATTATATATCATTATATTAACTATATATAGTTATAAATATAGTTTGTAATT
The DNA here is from genome assembly GCA_036689535.1 of Candidatus Stammera capleta. GTDB lineage: Bacteria > Pseudomonadota > Gammaproteobacteria > Enterobacterales > Enterobacteriaceae > Stammera > Stammera capleta_AK. The sequence continues at coordinate 115,687 of CP144850.1, forward strand.
TTTATAAAAAGGAATAGGTATAAGGATTTTAAATTTATGGAAAAGAAATATTATTTTCGTTCAGAAATTAAACAATTATTACATTTAATGATTCATTCTCTTTATACTAATAAAGAAATTTTTTTAAGAGAATTATTATCTAATTCATTAGATGCTATTGACAAAGTAAAATATTTTTTATTAACTCATAATGAAAATATATATAAAGTAGATAATAATAAAATTATTATTAAGTTAAATCATCTTGATAAGACTATAACAATTATAGATAATGGTATAGGTATGTTGGAACAAGAAATTATAGATGGTTTAGGTACTATTGCTAATAGTAATACAAAAAAATTTTTAGAACAAGTAGATATTAATAAAGATTATTCTAATGTTAATATTATAGGACAGTTTGGTGTTGGTTTTTATTCTTCTTTTATGGTAACTGATAAGGTAGTGGTACATACTAAATCTATTAAAGAGCAAGATTCTAATGCAGGAATATTATGGACTTCTCAGGGTATAGGACAATATACTATATCTAATTTATATAAGAAAGATTATGGTACTGATGTAATTTTATATATTAATGAACAAAATAAATCTTTTTTAGATTTTGTTTTAATTAAACAAATTATACAAAAATATTTTAGTCATATTTCTATACCTATTTATATTAATTATTATAATAATAATACAAAAACTCATAGTACTGAACATATTAATAATGAAAATAATTTATGGGTTAAGGAAAAATCAAGTATTACAGATGAGGAATATATCAATTTTTATAAAAAATTAACTAATAATTTAGGTAATCCATTAATATGATCTCATTCTAAAATTGAAGGTAAAATTAATTATCATAGTTTATTGTTTATACCTGATGTTTCTCCATGAGATATTTGAAATAGAGATGAGTATAAAAATAGTATTAAGTTATATGTACGTAGAGTTTTTGTAATGGATGATTTTAAAAAAATTATTCCTATGTATTTAAGGTTTATACAGGGTATAGTTGATACTAATGATTTACCTTTAAATGTTTCTAGAGAATTGTTACAAGATGATGTAATGTTAAGTACATTAAAACTTTTATTAACTAAAAAGATATTAAAATTATTACAAGAATTATCTATTGATATAAAAAAATATATTATTTTTTGGATACAATTTGGTAATATTTTAAAGGAAGGATTAGCAGAAGATATTGATAATAAACAACAGATATCTAGTTTACTTAGATTTTATTCTTCTTCATTAAAAACAGATAAAGAATATATATCGTTAGATGATTATCTAACACGTATGAAAGCTGGACAAGATAAAATTTATTATTTAACATCAGAGACATATGTAACTGCTATTAATAGTCCTCATTTAGAGATGTATAATAATAGGAATATAGAAGTATTGTTATTATGTGATAGAATTGATGAATGAATGATGACTTATTTAACAGATTATAAAAATATTCAATTTACTTTAATTAGTAAAGATTATGAATTGAATAAAAATATGATTGATGTTTCTTCTAAAAAAATTATAGATGTAGATGAAAAACATTTTGTTAATTTAATTGTTCGTATTAAGAAAATATTAGGATCTTTAGTTAAGGATGTAAGGATAACAAATCGTTTAGAAAATTCACCTGTTATTTTAGTTACAGATACTAATGAAATGAGTACTCAAATGTTAAAATTATTAACAGCTGCTGGTAAAAAAGCTCCTCAAATTAAGTATTTTTTTGAAATTAATATCCGTCATTTGTTAATTAAATATATTAATTCTATTATAGATGAAAGATTATTTAAACAATGGGTTTTTTATATATATTATCAAGCTTTGTTAGTGGAAAGTAATACATTAGATAATCCAGCTGAATTTATTAATATTGCAAATAATTTATTGTTAAGTATTATTATTAAATAATAATTTTATTTTTTATATACATATTTTTATATTATACAAATTACAATAATAATCATTATTTATAGTGTTTATTATTGTATATATTTTTTGTTAATTTTTATTACAAGTAAAGAATATTTTTTTAATATTTTTTTTTAATCTTTCAGATATTTTAGGATGATTTTTTAGAAAATTTATAGTTTTATTTTTACCATGTCCTAATTTGATATTATTATAATAATATCAGGTACCTGTTTTATAAATTAATTTATTTAGTATACTTAATTCTAATATTTCTTTATGTTTATTAATTCCTATATTATATAAAATTTGGAATTCAGCTTGTTTAAATGGAGCTGCTACTTTATTTTTTACTACTTTTACTCTTGTTTCGTTACCTATAATTTCATTATTTATTTTGATATTACTGATTTTACGTATATCAAGTCTGATAGAAGAATAAAATTTTAAAGCATTTCCTCCTGTAGTTATTTCTGGATTACCGAAAATTACTCCTATTTTCATACGTATTTGATTAATAAAAATTAATAATATATTGGATTGTTTTATGTTACCAGCTAATTTACGCATAGCTTGACTCATCATACGAGCGCTTAGTCCTAAATGATAATCTCCGATTTCACCATCTATTTCAGCTTTAGGTGTTAGAGCTGCGACTGAATCTATGACAATTACATTAACGCTCTTAGAAATAGCTAAAGTATTACATATTTCTAATGCTTGTTCTCCATAATCTGGTTGTGAGCATAATAATTCATCTAATTTTACGCCTATTTTTTGTGCGTATATAGGATCTAATGCATGTTCAGCATCAATAAATACACAAATTTTGTTATTTTTTTGTGCTTCTGCTATTATTTCTAGTGTTAATGTAGTTTTACCTGAAGATTCTGGTCCGTAAATTTCTATGATTCGTCCAGTAGGTAATCCCCCTATACCTAATGCTAAATCTAGTGTTAATGATCCAGTAGAAATAGTTTCTATATTTTGTAATTTATTTTTATCTAATTGTATTAGGGTTCCTTTACCGAAATGTTCTTCTATTTCTTTAATTGCTGTTTGTATATTTTTTTGTTTTTTATTTTGAATAGACATGTATTATTTATACATATAGTATATGTTATATATTGTTGATATATGTATTATATATAATATTTATATATTATATTAGTATAATACTAGATGTGTAGTATATAATTTTGTATATATTGAATATTTTTTTATTATTATTAATCATATATGTATATATAAAATAATATATATAATAACATTCTTAATATGAATATAATTGTAACATGTTAATTAAATCAAAAGAAGCAGTACGTTTAATGTTTATTAAATTTTATCAATTTTATAAACATAAATTATTACCTAGTAGTTCTTTAGTACCTGATTTTAAAGATAAGACATTATTATTTACAAATGCAGGTATGAATCAATTTAAGAATATTTTTTTAGGTAAAGATGATATTAAGTATAAAAGGATTATAACTATTCAACGTTGTTTACGTGTTAGTGGTATATTTAATGATTTTGATAATGTAGGTTTTACTAATAGACATAATACTTTTTTTGAGATGATGGGTAATTTTAGTTTTAATGATTATTTTAAGAAACATGCTATTTTATATGCTTGGAAATTATTAACAGATAAAAATTTTTTTTCTTTACCTAAAGAAAATTTTTTTGTTACAGTACATATTAGTGATATTGAATCTTATTCAATTTGGTTAAATGATATAGGATTACCTAAAGATAGAATTTTAGTATTAGGTAAAGAAAAAATTTTATCTAGTAATATTATTTATGATGATAATTTTTGATATTTAGGCAAATCAAATGTATGTGGTACTAGTACTGAAATATTTTATGATATTTATCATACACGAAATAATAATTTTTTTTCTAATTTATATTTAAATAAAGATAATAATCAATATTTAGAATTATATAATATTGTTTTTATTCAATATTATCTTAATAATATTGGACAAATATATCCTTTATCTAAAAGATTTGTGGATACTGGTATGGGTTTAGAAAGAATAACATCAGTACTTCAAGGTGTTTCTTCTAATTATGAGATAGATTTTTTTATGGATATAAAAATATTTTTATCTAATAAATTTAATATTAGAATAACTTCTAGTAATCTTTATATTTTTAATATACTTTCCGATCATTTAAGAAGTATTATATATTTAATATTAGATGGTATTTTACCTACTTCTGATAAACAAGGATATATATTAAAGAAATTTATTAGACGTGTTATTAATTATATAAAGATATTAGGTATTAGTACTTATTTTATTTCTAGATTAATACCTGATCTTATTAAAATATTAGATATAAAAAAATATGATTTTGATCATATTGATATAGATTTTATTTGTCATGTAATTAATAAAGAAGAAATTAAATTTAATAATACTTTATTAAAAGGTACACAAATTTTTAAAACTTTTATTAAAAAAATAGGTGTTAAAAAATATTTAAATAGTAATTTTTGTTTTGAGTTGTATGATACATATGGTTTACCTATTTATGTAATTATGGATTTATGTCGTTTTTATAATATAAAGTATAATTACCAGAAATTTTCTTATTTATTATGTTTACAAAAAATACGATCTAGATTAAATAATCTATTAGATAAAACATTTTTTGATATTTTAGAAAAATTTTCTTTAATGACAAGAGTAACAAAATGACGATATAATTTTTGTATAACGTTAATTGATTTAATTATTATTAATAATTCATCTATTACTAAAATATTATCTAATAATATGTATTATTGTATAGTTTTAAGAAAAACTTTATTTGATATTGTAAACAATATGAGAGATAAGAATATATCTATTATTATTTATAATAATAATGAAAATAATTTATTTATTGTTAAAAAAACAATGATCATTAATCAGTGTATATTACATATAGGTTATTTAGTTAAGGGTAGTATAAGTATGAATGATTTAGTGATAATTAGAATAATTTAATATTATTGAAATATAATTTTGTATTGTTATTTTTTTTATAGGAAATACATAATATATGTAAATATATATATTTTAATGAAAATTGTGTAAAAATATATAGTAAGTATATGATACTTTATTAGTAATTGATTTTTAGTAGTTATATTAATAATATTAGTATAAATCGTATTAAAAATGTTATAATTTAGTATATCTAGTTTTTAGATATAGTTAATAGTATTTTAGATATTATAGGTGAGATGGCCGAGAGGTTTAAGGCGCTCCTCTGCTAAGGGAGTATACATATTGTATCGAGGGTTCGAATCCCTCTCTCATCGTATGTATATAGCATCCGTAACTCAGTAGGATAGAGTGCTCGGCTACGAACCGAGTTGTCAGGGGTTCGAATCCTCTCGGATGCGTATTATTTTCTTTGTGGTATTATTTTTGTTTTGATTGTTATAAATATATGCCTACTATAGAAAGTTTTATGATAGATCATACCAAAATTAAAGCTCCATCTTTACGTTTAGTTAAAACTATAAATACACCTAAAGGTGATTATTTATATGTTTTTGATTTACGTTTTTGCGTACCTAATATAGAAAAAATGGCAGTAAAAGGTATGCATACATTAGAACATTTATTTGCTAGTTATTTAAGAAAATATATAGATCAAGATAAAATATATACTAATTATGTTACTAAATATATTTACCGTAAGTTAATAGATATATCTCCTATGGGTTGTCGTACAGGTTTTTATTTGATTTTATTAAGTGATGTTTTAGAAATTGTTTTATTTATTAATTTAATAATAGATTCTTGAAAAAAATCTATGTTAGATATAAGTAAATTAACATATAATCAAGAAATACCAGGAGCTAATATTTATCAATGTGGTTCATATTTATTACATTCTTTATCTGAAGCTCAGGATATAGTGAATGTAATTTTAATGAAAAAGATTTTAATACTTAAAAATGAAGATATAACATTTACTATACCTAATTAATATTAATTGTTATTAAGATATTTTTTATACAAAATAATTACACCAAGATTATTATCTTGGTGTAATTATAATGTAATTATTCAAAATTATATACAAAACCTACAGAAAATATATGATCTTTTGGTAATCCTATAAAAAATTGATTATCGCGTACATTAATTATATTGTTTATTCTATAGTTTGTATATGCGTAAACATGGTTATTAAAATGATATAATAATCCTATATTTAAATATTTATCTAAATCTATAATGTTTGTTGTTTTTAAATCTTTATCAACTTCTAGTGATCTAACATTTTTGGCATATGTTTGTATAAATTGTATAATTGGTTCAAATTGAGCTGCTTTATATTTTATGATAATGACAAAATGGTTAGCGTTTGCAAAACCTATTTTTTCACTAAATGAATGATATTCATCATCAAATACTTTAACTATACCATATATAGGAACAATAGCTTGTCCTGTACTAAAACTAGTACCTATATATCAATCATTTTTATGATATTTAGCACCTATAATTCAACCGTAAGTGGTAGGTGTATTTTCTTCGAAAAATGTTCTTCTCATATAATCGTTATCTTTTTTAGGATTATATGGATGAAATAATCTACAATCTCTAGCTTGTATAATATAAGCTGCAGATATTTGTATATTTATTGGAGTAGTATATGTAAATAATCCACCTATACCTGCTTTATGAGATTTTAATATGTCTAGAGTTTCTGCACCTCTATTGTTTGGATTATAATATTGTAATTTAATTTGTAAATTTTTAATAATTGAGTTTACTGGAAATTTAATTGTATTATGATAAGTCCATGTATTACTAAGTATATATGTTAATGTATCAAGTTTAATAAAATAACTGGGATTATATGGTAGTATATGACTATATGCTAAGATATCATATATAACAGTATAATTTCTACCATAGCTTAAATCACCTCAATTTTTATGATGTATACCTACATATGATAATAGTGAGTTATGATAAAAAGTATTTATTGTACTAATACTAAAGTTTTCTGTATTTTGGTCTAAAGATTGTATGTGGAATAGTCATGTGGCATAGGCGTATATATTATTGTTGTTGGTATTGGATGTAATATTGAATCCTAATTTAATGTTTTCTGTATCTTTTTGATATATAAGGTTTTGATTAGGGTATGAGTGTCTACTATGTATAGATCCTATTAATTTAAGATTATTGTAATGTTGAGCTTCCGTTTTATAAGTAGTTATTATTAATACTGTTAATATTAATATATTTTTTATATATTTATACATTTTTTAACCAAAAATTTTGTTATTTTAAGAAGATTATGTTATGATTTTTACTAATTAAAAATTAATATATTTAGGATATCTTGGGAATGGAACTATATCTCTAATATTTTGGATTTTAGTTATGTACATTAGTAATCTTTCAAATCCTAATCCATATCCTGCATGAGGTATAGTACCATATTTTCTTAAATCTCTATATCATCAATATTTTCTTTTTTGTAATTTTTTTTCTATAATATTTTGATCTAATTTTTGTAAATTATGTTCTCTTTCTGATCCACCTATAATTTCTCCTATATATGGGACTATAATATCCATAGATGATACTAAATTTTTATTATGTTTTTTCATGTAAAAAGATTTTATAGATTGAGGGAAATTTTTTATGATTATAGGTGATTGAAAATATTTTTCAGTTAAATATTTTTCATGTTCAGTAGTAAGATCTATTCCTCATGTAATAGATGTTTTAAATAAAGATTCTTTTTTTTTTAAAATTTTAACAATTTCTGTATAGTTAATTTCGATAAATTTTTTGTTAATAATCTTTGTAATAAAATAATTATTATTTTGTTTATGGTATTGATATAAGTAATTAATTTCTTCATAGTGTTTATGTAATATTTTTCTTATACAATATGATAACATGTCTTTTGATAAAGTAATTATATATTTTAAATTTGCATAAGCTATTTCTATTTCAAGCATCCAGAATTCTGCTAGATGTTTTTTTGTATTAGAATTTTCAGCTCTAAAAACTGGACTGAAATTATATACTTTAGATAGAGAACATGCATAAGCTTCTAGATTAAGTTGTCCTGATACTGTTAGATAGGCTGGTTGATTAAAAAAATGTTTTTTGTGTTCTGTAGTTTTTAGTTGAAACATTTTACTATTATTTTCAGTATCTACTGATGTTAAAATAGGTGTAGGTATTCATAAGAATTTTTTTTTATGTAAGAAATGATGTAGATAATATCATAAACTATTTCTTATTTTACAAATAGTATTTATAATTTTTGTACGACTTCTTAAGTGTGCATGAGTTCTTAAATATTTTAAAGTATGATATTTAGGTGTAATAGGATAATCATGAGGATTATATATTGTACCTGTAATTTTTATATTGTTAGCATTAATTTCTGTTTTTTTATGTGTGAAATTATATTTTATAGAACCTCATATAATTATTGAACTACCATTAGTTATATTTTGACTATAATAAGTATAATTTTTAATATGTTGTTTTGTAAAAATAATTTGTAAAGGAGTAATTGATGATCCATCAATAATATCTAAAAAAGTAATACCTATTTTAGAAATTCTTTTAGTTTTTACTCATCCATATATTTTAATTTTTTTAGAATATTTTTTATAATTTATTTTAATTTTTTTTATATCTGAAATAGTTAGTCAATACATAGTTATGTATATTGTTAATATATTTGTTATATATGTAAATATTTATAAAATATATATGTAATAAATAGATATAATAATCTATTAATACATTATTGATAAATATTGACTTTTGATTATTTTTGTATATGTGATCATATACAGTTATTATATGTTTTTAACATATAATTTAAATAATCTTTGTGTAATTTTAGATCTTTAGATTTTGTGTATTGTATATGAGTAGTATTTTTATTTGTAATAAAAATATTTTCTTTATTATTTTTTTTAAAAATAGGTATTTTTTTTTGTTTACGTGTCATATTTAAGTAAATTATACTTAATAATTGACTATCTAACAGTGCGCTGTGTTTTTCTCTTTGAATATGATTTATTTTGTATCTTTTTTGTAGAGTGTTTAGATCATTTTTTTTTCCAGGAAATAATTTTCTTGCTATTAATAATGTATCTGTAATAGTACATATTTCTTTAATGTTTGTATATTTATGATTAATTAATTTTAATTCATGTTCTATAAAATCAATATCAAATTTAGCGTTATGTATTAATAGTTCTGAATTTTTAATGAAATTAATTAATTTATCTGCTATATTTTTAAAAATAGGTTTATTTTTTAATTGTTGATTATTAATTCCATGTATTTTATATGCATTAATATCAATTTTTTGGTTAGGATTTAAGTAAAAATGTATGAATTGGTTACTTATTTTTTTATTGATAATTTTTATTGCTGCAATTTCAATAATTTTATGATTTATAAAAGGTTTATTTTCAATTAAATTAATCCCAGTAGTTTCTACATCTAATACTATTTGTGTTTTCATAAAATGTGTTATGTGAATATATTATAAATTTTAGTTAATTATTATATAAAAATATGTTTAAGATATGTATCTATATTGATGGTTTTTGTATAAAAAATCCATGTTCTGGTGGTTGTGCTGCTATCTTAAAAATTAATGATATATATAAAAATATTTTTTCTGTTGGATATTATTATACTACTAATAATCGTATGGAATTAAATGGCTGTGATTTTACCTATTAAATATTTATTTTAAAATAATTATGATAATATATCAGTATATATTGATAGTCTTAATTTATATTAAGGTATTACAAAATGAATATATATATGAAATTAAAATAATTGATGTACTACTAATAATAAATTTGTTAAAAATAAAGATTTATGATTGATAATATATTATTTAGTTATTTGTAGTAAATTAATATTTATTGATTTTTATTAAAATTTCATAAGAATAATATGGATAATAATTAATGTGATTAAATAGCATTTACTTCAGCCCATAATCCTATTTATATGGATTTATTTATTTCAGTTAGGTATATAATTTAAATTTAATAATATTTATTATTTAATGTAAGTTTTATTGGAAATTTTTATTGTTTAGTCTTATATATATATAAGATATTTGTTTATTTATTTATATATATAGTAATCTATATATATTATACATGAAGTATATATATAATTATATGTCATCTAATGTAAATTATGACTAAACATTATAAAGATATTTAATTTATATTAAATAGGAAAATATGACATATATTGTGAATATTAATTCATTTTAGGTATTTATATTTATGAAAAAAATATTTAGTAAATTATTATTATTATGAAAGTTTTTGTTTTTGTTATTTTTTTTATTCATTGTTTATAGAGTAGATATAAAAAATGATATGTATGTTAGTATTGGTATGTCTAATGCTTATACTAAAGGGGTAAATAAAGCATTATTACTTGATCTTAATGGGCATATTAAAGAAAGTCCTTTATTAGAAGGACATTATTTATGTGATAAAAATAGTACTTTTTCATTAGTAAATAGAGTATCATGTAATGATATTTCTTTATTTCATTTAGTAGCTTTAATTAATCAAGCTAAATATGATCATAGTATTACAGGTATAATTTTATTTTTAGATCGTTTTACAGGTGGTAATCATGTAGCTTTAGAGAGTTTAGGTAAAGTTTTAAATGATTTTAAAAAATCTGGTAAATTTATTTATGCTGTGGGTAATAGTTATACTCAAAATCAATATTTTATAGCTAGTTATGCAAATAAAATTTATATTATACATCATGGTATTATACATTTACATGGTTTACATATAGTTAATTTATATTATAAAGATTTTTTAGATAAATTTAAGTTTAAAATACATATTTTACGTCAAGGTGAATATAAATCTGCAGTTGAACCTTTCTTACGTAATAATATGTCATCTAAAGTTAAAAAAAGTAGTTCATTAATTCTTCAAAATATCTGGGATGAGTATGTTAATACTATAGCAATTAATAGACATATTCCTAATATACAAATGCATAAATATTTAAATAATTATAAAGATAATTGGTATAAAGAATTATATACTGATGATATTGCACAATATGCATATAGAAATTGTTTAGTAGATTATGTATTAAGTAAAGAAGAAATTACTAAGGATATGATTAATATTTTTGGATTAGATAAAGAAACAAAATTATTTAATTATATTAGTATTTATCAGTATGCTTTAAATCATAAAAAATATAGTAGTTATTTAAATGATATGTATAAAATTTATTTACAAAAAAATTATTTAACTAATATAATAAATAGTAATAATGTAAATAAAAAAATAACTAATTTTACTCAAGTAAAGGATACTATAGCTATTATAGTATTGAATACTACTTTATTTAATTTACATATTTATGATAAGTCTACTAAAGAAGGATCTAATCTTCTTTTTATTATTAATAGTATATGTAATGCAGCTTTAGATAAAAATAATAAAGGTTTAGTATTATATGTTAATAGTCCAGGCGGGGATTATTTTACTTCAAAAGTTATATATAATATTTTGTTATATTATAAATCTTTTCATAAGCCTATAGTAGTGGTTATGGGTGGTATAGCTGCTTCAGGTGGTTATTATATTGCATCTGCTGCAGATTATATATATGCTAGTAAATATACTATTACTGGTTCTATAGGTATATATGCGATATATTATACTATACATAGTATATGGGATATATTAGGTATTCATGAAGATCATGTTAGTAATAAAGGTTATACTTCTCCTTCTATAACAGGTGATTTATCAAATCAATTAAAAGATATATTTCTTCCTTCTTTACATAGAAATTATTTAAATTTTTGGAAATTAGTGTTACGTGCTAGATATAAAAATATAAATTTTAATGATATTGATCAAGTTACTAATGGTAGTATATATACTGGATATATGGCTAGAGATTTTGGTTTAGTAGATGAAATAGGACATTTAAATAGTGCTATTTATAAAGTAGCTGCATTAAGTAAGTTAAAATTTTTTCAAATACATTGATATACTTATGAATATAATAAATCTCAAAAATTATTCAGTAAGTGAGATATTTTAGATTTATTACATATTAGTAATTATATTAATATGTATAATAAATTAAAAGAATTTTTTAATTATTTTTTAATAAAGTTATTTATTAATGATATTAATCATAATAGTCAATTATTAAATCAATATTATTTTAATAAAGATAAATATATATATCTTTTATGTGATTATTGTCATATACAAAATAATTAATTTAATTTTATGTTTTAATTGTATTTATATATTATTATTTATAATAAGAGGATGTAAATGATTAAGATAGGTATTAATGGTTTTGGGAGAATAGGTCGTTTAGTATTACGTAATTTATTGAGTAGAACACATTTTCAAGTGGTACTTATTAATGATGTAGTAGATATAAATTATATTGCTTATATGTTTAAATATGATTCTACTCATGGTAAGTTTGATGGTGATATACAGGTTAAGGAAAATTATCTATTAATAAATAAACATAAAATATATATTACTTTATATAAAGAACCTAAATATATTCCATGGTATAAATATAATGTCGATATAGTAATAGAATCTACAGGTATATTTACTAGTAAGGAATTTTTAGATCATCATATCATATATGGTAAAGCTAAAAAAGTAATTTTGACAGCTCCTACTATTGATGTAAATATTCCTATGTATGTAATGGGAGTAAATAATATTGATTATCAGGGTGAATTAATTGTATCTAATGCATCATGTACAACTAATTGTTTAGCTCCTATTTTAAAAGTATTGCATATGAATGTAGGTATAGTAGAAGGTTTTATGACTACTATTCATGCAGCAACTGCTACACAAAAAGTTGTAGATAGTCAGTCTTTAAAAGATTGAAGAGGTGGTAGAAGTGTATTTAATAATATTATTCCATCAACTACGGGAGCAGCTAATGCTATAGGTAGTATTATACCTGATCTTAAAGGTAAAATTACTGGTATGTCGTTTAGGGTACCTACTAATAATGTTTCAGTGGTAGATGTTACTCTTAGATTAATTAATTCTATTAGTTATGAAAAATTATGTCAATATATGTTGTTTGCTTCACAACATTCGTTATTTAATATTTTAGGTTATATAGATGAATATGTAGTATCTAGTGATATAAATGGTATGAAATTAATTTCTATTTTTGATGCTAAAGCTAGTATGGTATTAAATGATAAATTTATTAAAGTAGTATCATGATATGATAATGAAGTTGGGTATGCAGATAAAGTATTGGATTTAGCATTATATATATATAATTATATATCTATAAATAATTAATTATATCTTTATAATGGAGAAAATTAATTTTGAATGATATGTCTATAATATTAATATATTATATAGTATAATAATATTATTATTAATTAAATATTATTACTTATCTTACATATATAATAGAAACAGTTTTATTATAGATGAAAGAGAAATTAATTAATAAGTATAATATTACAAGTATTAATTTTATTTATTTTATATTTTTGTTTTATTGTAAGTTTTGAAATATACGGAGATGTAGTTAGATGTCTAGAGTAAAAGGTAATGTTAAATGATTTAATGAGTCTAAAGGATTTGGTTTTATTACTCCTGTAGATAGTGATAAAGATGTATTTGTACATTTTTCTGCTATACAAAGTAGTGGATTTAAGACTTTAACAGAAGGGCAATCAGTAGAATTTGAAATTACTGAGGGTGCTAAAGGTCCTTCAGCTATTAATGTAGTGCCTTTATAACTGTTAATATATTAATAATTTAATATCTAATTTTATTTTAATAATATGAATATATTTTTATAATTATTAACTTATATTAATAATTCTAGTATTAGATAATATCTATATAATATACATATATTATATGTACATATATTATTTTAAATAAAGTTAGGTATATATATAACCTTAAAGTTATTAAGGTTAAAGTATTTTTGCTTGGTAGAGTAGAGTATTATTCTTAATATATTTCGAGTAGTAAACTAGTTAATTATTCTTTTTAGTGTACAAATATGAATTATTTAATAATAATTCATTTTGTACATTATATTTTTATTTATTGTGTAATAATGTATTGTTGTTCTTGTATGTTACATAATAATACATAGATCGGAAGAGCACACGTCTGAACTCCAGTCACAA